>JBJKSK010000029.1:0-6147 GCA_046704125.1 Desulfobacterales bacterium
CGATCCAGAACTGGCCCGTGTCCGGTTGCGGCTTGGCGTAAGGGCTCCAGTCGTTTGCCACATGCTCGTCCTTGCAGGCGATCTGGCAGCAGTAGCAGCCGTTGCACACGGAAAGATCCACAAAAAATGCCTTCATGATTTATCTCCTTCCACGACCCAGGCGTCAAACCGCAGTCCGGCGGCCGGATCGTATTTTCGCGCGAACGCCTCGGGATATTCCCGCCTCCAGCGATCCATTTCCTCTCCCTTTAGCTTTTCGATCTGGACCAGGTAGCCGCTAGTGGCCTGGCCTACGCAGTTTTCCGATATGATGCCTGCCGGCGATATGGTGTTGATGGCGCCGCCGCGTTCGATTTCCCCGACCTTGATGGCATCCGAGCGCGCTCCGTGGTCGATGTAGACGACCCCGGGTCTGAGTCGTTCGGTCACGTAAGCGCCGGCTAGTACGATGCCGCGTTCGTTGATGATCTTGACGATGTCCCCGCTTTTAATGCCGCGTTTTTCCGCCTCGGAGGTGTGCATCCACACCGGCTCGTATTTGTAGCCGTCGGGCCCCTGCACCTTGCATGTCGGCGCCTCGCGGGTCCAGGTGATGTCATCGCACTGGGAATGCACCCGCCAGCGGCCGTGGTTGGACATCAGCAGCAGGGGAAACATCTTGGCCCGGTGGCTGGAAAGCCGCTCGTCGTGCATGGCGCTTTTTTCGATCCACTTGGGAATCGGCGGGCGTTCCTTGTCGTGGGGGAAATTTTTGGCCAGTTGCTCCGAGTAAAATTCCAGCTTTCCCGATGGTGTGGGCAGTTTGTTGGCCACCGGGTCGTCGTGGAATTTGCGGAATCCCGGGGGGTCGTCTTTCCAGTTTTCGGCCGTGTTGTAGATCCAGTATTTTTTCTCCTTGAGCTGTTCCCACGAGACGAGTTTTTCCCCGCCCATGTAGCCCCATACTTTTTTCTGCATGTCAAACACCGAAAGGCCTTCGGTGATCTTTTCCTCCAGACCCAGTTTTTTGGCGACTTCCACCACGATTTCAAAGTCACTTTTGGACTCTCCGACGGGTTCGATGGCTTTGTCCGCGATCATGATGTTGGGCTGCTGGGTGCCCTGGCGGATGTTGGTCAAGAAGTCGTCGACTTCCATGTAGGTGTTGGCCGGCAGGATGATGTCGGCATACAGACAGTCGTTTTCCAACCAGGGGTGCTGGGCGACGATGCACTCGATCTTGGGGTTTCGCATGGCGATCTCGGTCTCGTTGCCGCCGTTCCAGCAGGTGATGCGACACGGGGTGTCGGTCCACATCATGTGAATCTCGCTGCCGCCTTCCTCCTTGGAAATGGGGTAGGTGTATTCGGTAAACTGGTCCTGAACCAGAGCCTCGATGGCGCCGGTGCCGTGAAACGTGATGGGCTCATCGGATTCGATGGCCTTGTGCACCAGCGTCTTTGGAAGCACCTGCTCCTGCCAGGCGGTCACAGACGACATGACCGGAATCGACAGCCGCTCCTCGATTTCCGGGTTCCAGAAAAAAGTTCCCGCCAGGCCTTCTTTTCGCGGCATGCCGAAGTAGGTCAGCTGGTGATGGTGCACCCCGGGTCCTCCGAGGCCCTGCATGCCCAGCAGGATCACTTCCAGCCGGCCGTGCTCGTGGGAATAGGGGCCGCGCACGAAACCGCCGCCAAAGTAATGGGCAATGGAAGTCGTTTTCCGGCCGAATTCCCTGGCCAGGGCCTTGATGGTCCATTCGGGAACCCCGCATTTGCCGGAGGCCCAGGCCGGTGTTTTGGCCACGCCGTCTTCTTTTCCCAGGACATAGTCGGAAAACGGTTCGAAACCCACCACGTGGGTCTCTACATAGGCTTTGTTGTAAAGGCCTTCGGTGATCCAGACGTGGGCGATGGCCAGCTGAAGCGCTGCATCGGTGTTGGGAAGCACCGGGATCCATTTATCCGCGTGAACCGCGGCGCCGTAGTTGAGATCCGGGCAGATGTAGACCTGTTTGATGCCCACTTCGCTCCAGAAATAGCACAAGCGGCTGGGAAACTGCCCGGTAAAGCCCCAGGGCGTGGTCTCCGGGTCGCATCCCCAGAACAGCACCATGTCGGCATGTTCCGTGGTGTCGTTGACGATGTTGGCCGCCGGCCACATGTTGCCTTGAACCCCCTGGCCCCAGACATGCTTGGCGCCCCAGTACCAGCCTTCCCAGCTGTCGGGGTTTCGCACCTGGATGGTAAAGCCGCCCAGATGGTCCAGCAGGGTGCCCGAATGGCCATGGGGGGTATTGATGGTCTTGCACTCGCCGTGGCCGTCGCCTTGCATCAAGATGGCGTAAGGGCCGTATTTTTTGTGGATGCGTCTGATTTCGCTGGCGATGATATCGGTGGCCTCATCCCAGGAGATGCGTTTGTATTTGCTTTTTGCCCGGTTTTGCGTGTTGCGCTCCCCGTTGGGGTCCCAGTCCACCCGTTTCAGGGGGTATTTGATCCGGTTGGGGGAATAGACCCGTTTTTTGTAGGCCAGTGAAAACGGACCCGGCAGCGATTTCCAGGCCGGTTCGATGCTCTTGCCGTTTCGCTCCATTTTCCATTGCCGGATGTCTTCCTTGTTGTATCTCCATCCATATCGGAATGGACGGATGCGCACGATCTTGCCTTCTTTGACGTCGACCATGCCTTCGGCACCGCCGCCGAAAAATCCGCCGAGACCAAGGCTTCTCAAGACCGTCTTGTCTTTGGTTTTCATCTTTGGCATGTGTTGTCTTCCTCCTTAATTAAAAACTGGGGTTGGGCTGTACGTGGGCGGAAAGATGAGCCAGTTTCCGGGGGCAGATGGGGGGCCGGAAAGGCGGTTGGCTGCCCAAAAAAAAGGCAGGAACCAGACTTTTGGCACCCGGGCGTGCCGATTGCGGTCGGCTGGCTTTTTGAGCGGCATTTCACTCGTGGAAGGTTGCCCATGATTTACCATGTGCTTGAAACCGGTGGTTTTTACGGGGTGGACTAGGATGTTGACCCCGCCGTTGGCGCGGGCTGCCCGCGCGGATCTTTCACTATAAAAAGATAGAAAAGAATCTGTCAAGGGTTTTTACATGCAATTTTGTATTTCTCTTCGCCGCATGGCCAAGCCGTGCTCTATCCTCCCTTGTCTGTCGTTTCGGGCGAATATGCGGCGCTGACCAGGATTTTGCCGGGCGGTTTTTTAAGTTTGCCTATCGGTGAAAAACGTGGTAGCCAATTTCATTCAAGGCTGTGCGGCTAAACGGAAAACCCGTTGACATGGATTTGATTGCATGTAATAAAAAAATGACCAGGCCCACAGATGCGGCACCGAAACACCGGTGCGATGCCGGGCGGGAAACAGCAGAAGATGACACCCATCGGGAAAAAACAGTTGACCGTGCGCTCCAAGGTGTGGCTGGAACTCGAAGGCCATCCGGTCATCGGAGAGGGGCGAGTGGCCATGCTTCAGGCCATTGACCGCCATGGATCGATTGTCCGTGCCGCTCATGAAACCGGGATTTCCTACCGGCGCATGCGCGGTGCCGTCCGGGACATGGAGACCGCGCTGGGCCGCCCGCTGGTCTTTACGTTCCGAGGCGGCGGACAAGGCGGGGGAGCGATGCTGACCCCGGAGGCTCAGGAGCTGATGGCCTGTTTCGAGAAATTCGTGCACGCCTTTCAAAAGGATGCCGATGCCTTGTTTCGTAAAAATTTCCGATAATTTTTTTCACTGCGAATGGCAGATTCTGCCACTCCCGGTGAACCGGAGAGGACCGATTCGTTGAAACCATTTTCCGAATTGCTGGAAGAATCTGCGCAACGCCACGGCCATTTGTGCGCCGGCCAGGTCATCGGCGTGAAAATGGCCATGCTCGGATGCCGCCTGGTGGGCCTTGAAGATCCCAAGGCGGCCCGCAGCCGGAAAAAACTCATCGTATTCGTGGAAATCGATCGCTGCGCCACCGATGCCATCGAAAGCGTGACCGGCTGCCGGCTGGGAAAACGGACCTTGAAATTCAGGGATTTCGGCATCAATGCCGCCACCTTTTATAACATCGAAACCCAGGCGGCCTACCGGCTGGTGTCCACGGAGCGCTCCCGCGAGCTTGCCGGCAGTTTCGCTCCGGAGGAATCCAAAGCGTTGCAGCGCCAGTTGCAAGGCTACATGCGGATGCCCGATGAACTGCTTTTTGACGTGTCACGGGTGCGCGTGGATCTGCCGGAGTGGGAAATGCCCGGCCCCCCCCGGCGCCATGTGGTCTGCAGCCGCTGCGGTCAGGTGGTTCGAGACGGAAGAGAAATCATCAGAAACGCCCAACCGCTTTGCCGGCCCTGTGCCGGCCAAGGTTATTTCTGCCTTACGGATCATCAACAGACCACTATTGAGCAGGAGAAACACGCATGATTCAAGTTGTCAAAATCGAGGATGCCATCGGATACCCGCTTGCACACGATATCACGGAGATCCGGCCCGATGAATTCAAGGGCCCGGCCTTTCACCGAGGCCACATTTTGAGCTGCAGAGATCTGGATCATTTGCGCCGCCTGGGCAAAGACCACTTGTACGTGCTCAAACCCGAAAACGACGAGATGCACGAAGACGATGCGGCCAGGGCCATCGCCAATGCGCTGTGCGGCCCCGGGGTGGGCTGGCAGGGGGATCCCCGGGAAGGCAAGATCGGGTTGGAAGCCACTCAAGACGGGCTTTTCAAGGTGGACGTGGAGGCGCTCAACCGGTTTAACATGCAAGGCGATGTCATGTGCGCCACCCGCAAGACCCACACCCTGGTCAAAAAGAAAGACCATGTGGCCGGTACCCGGGCCATCCCGCTGGTGATCGCCAGAGCGCGGGTTCAACAGGCCGTTGAAGCCGCGGGCCAGGCTCCCCATGGCGTGCTTCGGGTGCTGGCCTTGAAACGGGCCAACGTCGGGGTGCTGATAACCGGAAACGAGGTTTTTCACGGACGCATCCAAGACAAGTTCGAACCCATCATTCGCCGTAAAGTCGCTGCACTCGACGGCCGGGTGGCCGAGCTGGCGTTTCTTCCAGACGATGATTCCCTGATTGCCGATGCGGCTGTCGGCATGGTGGCGCGGGGCGCCGATGTGCTGATCACCACCGGCGGCATGTCGGTGGATCCCGATGACCGGACCCGGTTTGCCCTGATGAAAGCAGGCGCCAGAGACATGGTTTACGGATCGGCCGTGCTGCCGGGAGCCATGTTCATGATGACCTATCTCAAGCAGGTTCCGGTGCTGGGAATACCGGCGTGCGGTATTTACGCGACCACCACCATTTTTGATCTGATCTACCCGCGGGTGCTGGCCGGTGAGAAAATCACCCGTGCCGATCTGGCCGAGCTGGGCCACGGGGGGCTTTGTCTCAAGTGCAATCACTGCACCTATCCCCATTGCGCCTTCGGCAAATTAGCATGGGGCGGCGGCAAATCCGGAATGCCGGGAGGATGGGAAACCGGAACCCGATTATGGAAACCAGGGATGGCTGGCGGAGGATCTATGGTGCGGTGGTTGCCCGTCGGGCTTGACGAGGCCCTGAAACTGACCCTTGAACGGATTGGTCCGCTGGAGGCCGAGCGCGTCGAGTTGGCCGACAGCGTTGACCGGGTCGTTGCCGAGGATCTCGATGCCCTCGTGAATTCTCCTTCCGTGGACGCCTCGCTCAAGGATGGCTATGCCGTGGTCGCTGCCGACGTGGCCATGGCCTGTTACGAGCGTCCGGTGCGGCTGAAGCTTTCCGGATCAGTGTCTGCCGGCAGCCACCAGACGATTCGTGTGGTACCCGGCGCCGCCGTTCGGGTGCTCACCGGAGCCCGCATCCCTCCGGGGGCGGATGCGGTGGTGGCCGAAGAATTTGCCAAATCAGAGGGGTTGTTCGTTTCGGTTGAAAATTTTGCCGAACCGGGCCGAAATATCCTGCCCAGGGGAAGCGACATCGCTTTAGGAAAGCGAGTGGCCTGCCGCGGCGACCGGCTGTGCCCGGGTCAGGTGGGGATGCTGGCGGCTGCCGGGCACAGCCAGGTGTCGCTGGTGCGCAGCCCTAGAGTGGCCATTGTGGCCACCGGAGATGAGGTCGTGGCCCCCGGGCGGCCGCTTCCCGAGGGAAAGCTTTACGCCAGCAACATGGTGACATTGGGGG
>JBJKSK010000030.1:0-9204 GCA_046704125.1 Desulfobacterales bacterium
CTGCAGGGTCCGGGACGACAGCAGGATAAAGGCCGCAGCGGAGATCAGACCGAAATGCTCGGCCAGAGATAAAAAAAGGTTGAAAATCGGTCGGAAATTTTCCGTCCACGTGACAATTTGCATGGGATTTTCCCCGATACGCTTTTGGGGGAAGGCGGTTATAGCCCCAAAGTGAGTTTCAGGGCTTTGGCCCGCCGTCTGCTGACGGCAACCTCGGTGGCGTCGGCATCGGTTAACGTCAAGATATAGCGCCCGTTGAACCACGAAACCAATTCCTTGACGCGCGCCAGGTTGACCAGAAAGCTGCGATGGACACGAAAAAAACCGTGGCGGCGCAGCTTGTTTTCGAGTTCGTCCAAACTCGAGGATCCCCACAGATCAAAGCCGCATCGGTTCGTGCAGACGCGGACCGATTTGTTTTCGGCTCTGCAATAGACAATTTCTTTGCAATCCAGAAGCAGGATACGGCCCTTTGTTTGGACACCTATTTTTACTTTTCTGTTTTCCGTGTTAATTGAACCTTGCACCATATGGTCAAACTGGCCGTACAGGGATCCCTTGCGATGGATGGTCAGGATTTGACGCACCCGGGTCACGCTTTCCCGGATACGTTCGGATTGAAATGGTTTCAGGATGTAATCGGTGGCACTGGCTTCAAAGGCTTTGACGGCATGCTGGTCAAAAGCGGTAACTAAAACGAAAAAGGGAGGCCCGTAAGTCGAGGCACAGGCCCGGATCACTTCAAAACCGTCTCCTCCGGGCATTTTGATGTCCAAAAAGACGAGGTCCGGGTGTTTGGTGCGGATGGCGCTGATGGCTTTGGCGGCGCTGAATGCGGTGCCCACGATGTCGACCTGCTCAATTCCAGACAGGATGTAGGTCAGTTCATCTACAGCCGGCGGTTCATCATCGACGATCATGCAGGATAGGTTCATGTCGATCTCGTGGCAGTCGGTTTGCTATGGAAACGGCCAAGCATTAAGAAACGGTTTCCTGCCCCTATAGCAAAAGAAAGGATAGTGCGCAAATCTAAGGATTATGGCCGGCGCAAGCGCGTCGGAGTTTGTTCGAAATTGGTTTGGCGCTGCCGTTTGTCCCTGCAAACCGACCGCTCATCCCGAAAAATAGACCCCTGGGTAGGTATGTCCGCGTCATCGGTTCATTCGGTGTCATAAATACCCGGTGATATGTTATCTCATATGCCGGATCAGCGCCGTTTTTGCCGCAAGTCGGCACTAGCCCTTGGCATTGTCTGAAAAAACGCATTTGTCAAATAAAAAAACGTTTGAATTTTGTACGATATTATGTAGCTTGAGATTGAGGTCATCCTTCAAGGAAGCGTTTTCTAAAGACAGCCGACTTTTCCCTAACGAGATGTTTTTCAAAGTCGCCAGTTTCCCGGACCGATCAGGGCCGTTGCAAATAGGAGGAAAAAGAAACAGGTAAGATTAATCCGTGACCAAAGGAGGAGTTCAATGACCACACTTATCATCGCTATCGGTTTCTGCCTCTACATTGTCCTTTATTGGACGTACGGCAAGAAAATCCAAAAGGATGTTATACGGGCATCCGATGAAACCCAGGCGCCGTCCAAAAGGCTATACGATGGTGTGGACTATGTCGCGGCACGAAAGGAGGTCCTATTCGGGCACCATTTTGCCTCCATTGCCGGGGCCGCCCCGATTATCGGCCCGGCCGTGGCCATGTGCTGGGGCTGGTTGCCGGGCCTGTTGTGGGTCTGGTTCGGAAATGCGTTTATCGGTGCCGTCCACGATTACCTGGCCCTGATGGCCTCGGTGCGCTATGACGGCAAATCGATTCAGTTTGTGGCCGCAGACCTCATGGGGAAACGCACCGGCCGGGCGTTTTATTGGCTCGTGTTTTTTCTGCTCGTATTGGTGGTGGCCGCCTTTGCCGCGATCATCGGCGGCATTTATACAAAAACTCCGGCCGTGGCATCGGCCTATATCTTCAAGATCATCGCGGCTCTCATCCTGGGTTTCCTGCTTTATCGCACGAAATTGAGCTTTGCCCTGTCCACGCTAATCGGCATCGTCATGTTATGCGTGGCCATAGGGCTTGGCCCGGAATTTCCCATTGCCGCCGGCTATCATGTTTGGATGTGGGTGTTTTTCTTTTACATCGTCGTAGCTTCGGCCATTCCGGTCAATGTTCTCCTGCAGCCTCGCGACTACCTGAATTCCTTCCTGCTTTACGCCGGCCTGCTCCTGGGATTTGTCGCGGCCGTGTTTGTCTTCCGCGGTTTTCAAGTCCCGGCTTATTCGTCCTTTGCACCGGTGCTGCTAGGCGGGAAAGCCACACCGTTTTGGCCGGCGATTCCGCTGGTCATCGCCTGTGGCTCGCTTTCCGGCTTTCATTCCCTCGTAGCTTCCGGGACCTCGTCCAAACAGATCGAAAAAGAAAGCGATGGCCTGTTTATCGGTTACGGCGCCATGTTCACCGAGGGCTTTCTGTCCACCATCGTGATCGTCTCCATCGCGGGATTCGGCTATACAGCTCTAAAAAACGCCGGGGTCGACGCCGCTACCTTAAACTTTACAAACTGGGGGCAGATGTTTACCAAGGTCTCGGCCAAGGTCCACCTCTCCAAGGCAAACCTCTTTATCCAGTCGTATGCGGACATGATCCATGCGAGCTGGCTGAAATTTATTCCCACCATCTATATTAAGGTGTTGGCCGGCATGTGGGTTTCCTCCTTTGCCATGACCACCCTGGATACCACCAACCGTCTGGCGCGCTATTGCGTCACCGAGATGGCGCTGCCCATAAAAGACTCCGCCAAGGGGCTCTATGCCTTTTTGACCAACCGCTGGGTTGCCTCCATCATCCCGGCGGCCATCGGTATCTGGCTGGCGGATACCGGCAACTGGCTGATCATCTGGGGATCTTTCGGCGCGGCCAACCAGTTGATCGCCTCCATCGCCTTGATGACCGGTGCCGCCTATGTGGCTCAACGGCTCAAGTCTTCCTTTGCCAGTGTGGCTGTCATACCGGCATGGCTCCTGTGGGTCACGGTGACGGCGGCACTGATCTGGTTTATCATCGCGGTTCTGCCCGGCGGCATTGCCGCGCATCCCGGTCCCGGCTGGACGGTGATGATCATCACATTGGTGATGTTTGTGCTAAACTTTATTTTTATCTACGACTTCATCAAATCCAAGTCGTATAAGGTATCCTGATCGGATCAAAACACACGGTGCGACCGTGCGGCGTTTTTTGCTGTTTCGTCCCGCGGCCGCACCGTGTTTTCTGCAAAAGGTGAAAATGGGCGAATCGGTTTTCAAATTTCTGCGGCAGGTGATGGCCGATGTCGGCTCCAATCACCGGGCCAACGCAGCTGCCTTGACCGTGGCGGAAGTCGCCGAGCTTCGCAACATCTTTGCGCTGTTGCTTCTCGGGGCGTTTGTCGGCCTGCCGTCTCCGCCCACCTTTTTGGCCGTGGAGCTGCTGCCTTTCATGGAAAAGGAACTGAAGATTTTGGACAGAAGGGCGGCAGACGCCTGTGACATGCTGGCGGAAATGTGCGGGATGTTGGGTATCGATTGATGAATATCCTTTTTTTTACCGGAAAGGGCGGCGTTGGGAAATCCACTCTGGCGGCGGCCACCGCCTGGCAACTGTCTAAAACGCACCGGGTGCGGATCGTATCGCTGGACCCGGCCCACAACCTGGGAGATATTTTTAACGTCTCGCTGAAAAAAAAGATCCGATTTTCAGACCAGCTCACGCTGGAGGAAATCGATCTGAAAAAGCGCACCAAGGCCTATCTGAAGCGGGAAATCGGGGTGCTCAACGAGACTTACAAATATCTTCAGGTGCTCAACCTCGAAAAATATTTTTCCGTGCTCCAGTACTCTCCGGGCATCGAAGAGTATGCGCTTTTAAGCGGTATCGAAGAAATCATCAAATCCGATACCGAAAACGACTACGTGATCTTTGACACACCGCCGACGGGGCTCACCCTTCGCTTTCTGGCCCTTCCCCGGGTGACCATCACCTGGATCGAGCGCCTGATTCAGATCCGGCGCACCATCCTTGAAAAATGCCACACCATCCATCGCCTCTGCGGTCCGTTGAGCGACAAAGAGACGCTGCTAAACTATGATGAGCAGGATGATCGGGTTCTCCAGCGGCTTATGGCGCTGGATCAAAACTACCGGCAGTTAGATGCCGTGCTGCAGGGAAAGACCTGCCGGATCGCCGTGGTGTTTAACCCCGATTTCCTGTCGCTGCGCGAAGCCGAACGGTTGATCCGGGCGCTTGGGGATTTGAGTCTGCCGATCAGCCTGCTCATCGACAACAAGACAACCGATGCGAATCTGCCAACCGCCGATCGAGTCGAAACCCAGCTCAGACGTTTGACCGAAGCGCCCCTAGTGCGGGTGACGTGTTCAAACGCTATGATCGGTGGACAGGCAAACCTTTACGAAATTCAGCAGGATTTGGCCTCGCGGTTTTCTCCCGGCGGACCATGATCTTTTCAGCCTCTTCGTTTTCATAAAAAAGGCCTTAACCGTCAATGTTTCAGCACAGCTACATCGTCACCGAGCCCTTGTTTTTTTTGTTCATCGCCTTTAGTGCCCTGCTTTCCGCAGGCTATTTCTGGGGCCGGAGGGCAAACAGGCGCGTGTTTCATTCCGCCTTCAATGCCCTGGTTGATGTGGTGCGTCCCGATGATCAGAACTTCACCAACATCGGCGGCCTCGTCGGTTATCACGCGAATTTGTTTATCAAGCGAAAAGGCCCGGTTGAGCAGGTGGATGCCACCATCACCCTGCTTCCGCGCCACTCCCTGCTATATATGCCTGTCTCCAAGTTCATCATGCGCTACGACCGGCTTTTTGTCACCATTTCCCTCAGACCCGCCCTGCCCGGTGAAGCCCACCTGATCGAGGCCAAATACGCCGGGTTTCGCGGCCCGAAAATCGAAAATGCCAAACGGTTAAACCGTAAGCAACTGCGCTGGGGAAATCACGATTTTCTTCTCTACTGGGAGCGCAACCTGATGAGGGACCGGTTGACCGAATTCATGCGGGCTCATCCGGATCCGGGGGTCCTGCGCCATATCGCCTTGGTGCCCAACCAGCGAAAATGCTTTGTATTCATGATCCCGCATAAAGACACCGTCAAAACCGCATTCGACCCCGTCTACCAGTGGATCCAGACCGTGGTCACCGGCTGATGCTTGATGTATAGCCGGATCCAGTGGCTGTCTGGCTCTAGATGAAACTCGGGCAAGTCTCCCTCTCCTGGTTTCTGCGTTTACCCTCCCCGGTCCGCACCCCAAACGCCTCGAACAATCCATGCAGCGGATGAAGTGAAAAATTTTTTTCATGAAAACCGTTTCTGCAAACCTGCCAAAGGCAAATATTATTTCGCTTATTGGGGGTGAACGGCCACATTTCAGAGGATGCCCCTATTCCAGGATACAAGCGGGGTTTGGCATATTTTGGGCTATCAAAATTGGCTTGTCCGGATCCGAGGCACGGTTTTTGCTGTCGCTTGAAGTCGGGTTTCTTCAACACTTCACTAAGGAGGACAGGCGATGCCTATGACATCCAGTCAAAAAACCAGAGTGTTCGACCCGGTCGTGTTTTGGGTTTCAGCGGCGGTCACCATTTTTTTCGTTGCCTGGGCGGTAATCATGCCCGAAAACTTTTCCAAGACGATCAACGCCGTATTTTCCTGGACGACCAACGATTGGGGCTGGCTTTATCTGCTGACCGCGTTTTTGCTGGTCGTGGCTTCCTTTTTGTTGATGATTACCGATTTTGGGGGCATGAAACTGGGCAAGCCGTCCGATAAACCCGAGTTTTCGAATTTTTCATGGTTCGCGATGCTCTTTGGTGCGGCAATCGCCGCAGGCATCATCTTTTGGGGACCGGCGGAGCCGGCCTATCATTACATGAGCCCGCCGCCTTATTTCGGGGGAAGTCCCAAGACAGCCCAGGCGGCGGCAAACGCCATGACCCAGTCGTTTTTTCACTGGGGTCTTTCCGCCTGGGCCATCTATTTGATGCTCACCGTTCCTTTGGCGCATGCCTGCTACACGAAAAACCTCCCCTTTCGATTTTCCAGCGCTTTTTACTATGTGATCGGCGATCGGATTTTTGGTGCATGGGGAAAAGTCCTGGACATCTTTGCCGTGTTTGCCACCCTCGGAGGGCTTGCCACCACCACCGGCCTTGTGGCCTTGCAGATGAAAAGCGGCATCCAGTTCGCCTACGGTGTGAACGTCGGCACGGCGGGCATTTACGGTATCATCCTCCTTTTGACGGTTATCTTTACGCTGGCCGTGTACACCGGGCTTGAAAAGGGCGTGAAGTTTTTGGCCGACTGGAGAATGTATGCGACCATCGTGGTGTGGCTTTTTGTGTTCCTCGTGGGGCCGACCCAATATTTCATGGACCTTTTCACCAACAGCCTGGGCCAGTATCTGCAGAACTTTCTGGGCATGAGCCTTTACACGCAACCGGGAGTGGCCAATAAATGGATCGGTGGGTGGACGGTTTTCTACTGGGCCTGGTGGATGAGTTGGGCCCCGTTTGTGGCCATATTCATCGCCCGCATCTCCAAGGGACGAACGATCCGGCAGACCATCGCGGCCACTTTGATCCTGCCTACCCTGGCCGATTTTCTCTGGTATGCGGTCATCGGCGGTGCCGGCATTCACTGGGACGTCACCCAGACCATCAAGGACCACGGGGTGGAGAGTGCCATTTTTGCCATCGCCAAACACCTTCCCTTTACCGAGGTGTTTACCGTGGGGCTAGTCGTTCTGGTGGGAGTGTTCGTTTTGACCAGCGCCAACTCCGCGGCCATGGCGCTGGCCATGTTCGTATCGGGTCAAGAGAATCCAAATCGGAACCTGCGGGCATTTTGGGGCATTGCCCTGGGCGCTGTCGCGGCGGTGCTGGCCGGCACGGGAAGCCTCAAGGCGATTCAGACCGCATCCATCGCCACGGCTTTTCCCCTGATGTTTCTGCTGCTGCTGGTGATCTACGGGACCTTTGCGGGTCTTTCCCGGTATCAGAAAGAACAAGCCTTGAAAGACGTTTCCGGTTCGGACTAGGCGGCGCATTGAAGGCCACCCCCATACCTGAACGCGGTGCACGGCTTGGATTCCCGAGTTACGCGGCAAACACTTAAAGGCCTAAGCCTATCACCAACCACTAATCAATCGTTATTCCAGAGCTCATTACCGTTGGCTCATGGGATACGAGTCGAAAGGAGAGTGCCATGTACGACCGTATGCATCAATTTGACAAGACTGCACTTCAACGGATCCATGATGCCGCCATCGCCCTGTTGGCTTCCACCGGTGTGGCCTTTCAAGATGCCGAAGCCATCGAGATTTTTAAAAAGCATGGGAAAAAAGTGGACGGAAATGTCGTGCACCTTACCGAAGCCGACGTGCAGGCCGCACTCGAGACGGCTCCGGAGCAGTTTGTGATCCATGCCAGAAATCCAGCCCATGATGTGGTGGTGGGAAAAGATCACTATGTATTTGCTCCGGGATACGGCGCCCCGTTTGTCACCACCGCCGGTGGAAAACGGCGGGAAGCACTCATGGGTGACTACGACCGTTTCTGTAAGCTGATCCAGAGTTCCCCCTATCTGGACATGAACGGGTTCATGATGGTGGAACCCTCGGATATGCCTAGCGCCACGGTTCATCTGGACATGCTGTTTTCCAACCTGGTGCTGTGCGACAAGGCCTTTATGGGAAGTCCCGTTTCCCGGCAGGGAACCATCGATGCCCTGGAAATGGCCGGGATTCTCTGGGGGGGCAAGAAAGCGATCGCCAACAAGCCCGTGACCATATCGCTGATTAATTCCCTTTCTCCGCTGCAGTTTTCCGAGGAGATGGCCTCCAGCCTCATCGAACTGGCCCGCTACGGCCAGCCCTGCGTCATTGCCGCCCTTATCATGGCCGGTTCCTCCGGCCCGGTTACCCAGGCGGGCGTCCTGGTTTTGCAAAACGCCGAAATTCTGGCCGGCATCACCCTGGCCCAGTTGGTCAACCCCGGCACCCCGGTGGTTTACGGATCCACATCATCGGCTATGGACATGCGAAGTGGCGGACTTTCGATCGGAGCACCGGAATACGCGATGTTTGTATCGGCAGCCGCCCAGATGGCCCGTTTCTATAACCTTCCCTCCCGAAGCGGCGGGGCGCTTACAGACAGCCACCTGCCAGATATCCAGGCGGGCATGGAGTCGGCACTGTCGCTGCTGACCAGCGCGCGAAACGGCGTGAATTTCATTCTTCACGCGGCGGGGATTTTGGGTTCCTATATTTCCATGAGTTTCGAAAAATTTCTCCTCGATGAGGAACTTTGCGGTATGGTCCGAAAGATCGTTTCTCCGGTGGTGGTCAGTGATGAGCAGATCGATCTGGACATGATTCAAAAGGTGGGCATCGGCGGTGAGTATCTGACCCAGCCAAAGACCTTCAAACTCTGTAGAACCGAGTTTTTCATGCCCAAATGCGCCAACCGGCTCAATTTCGAAGGATGGCAGCAGGCCGGCAGCCTGGATGCGGAAAAGCGGGCCACCCAGATCCTGGAACAACGGTTGGCACACTACCAGAAACCCGACATCGATCCGGCCGCCGAGCGCGATCTGGTGGCCTATGTAACGGCTCGAAAGAAAGGAAAATAGCCGGAGAAATCAGGGAGACTAGGCGCAGGCCGGGCCAGACCGGCGGCACTCGGGGCACAGGCAGTGACCGCCATACTCCCTTCGGTGAATGAGGTCGAAGGCCTGAAAGTCAGACGGAGCCTTTCCTGGGTCTGCAGGCGCTACGCCGATTCTGCGGGCAAAAGAGGGCACCCTGCGAGAGGAAATGAAAATACCCTTGCACGAGCCCGGTTGGCTGTCTTATGTTATCATAGACTCCCGGAGAGCTGTTGCGCAGCTAAAAAAAACTGGCCAGGGGATTATCGCAGCGGCTCGACATCCGGGAAAAGCGTTATGGCCAAATTATATCGACTGCAAGGACAGAAATGAACAGCGAAAAGAAAGATTTCAACAAGGAAGCGGCATCATGGGACCAGAATCCAGGCAGGGTAAAGCTGGCCGGGGATGTCGCCGGGGCCATCGCCCGGCAAGTCGATCTGACGCAGAAAATGGATGCGCTGGATTTTGGTTGCGGCACGGGGCTGCTGACCATGCACCTGC
>JBJKSK010000031.1:0-2791 GCA_046704125.1 Desulfobacterales bacterium
CATGGAGCTCGACGGAAAAATCGTCGATTTGAACCGCAACATCCCGCAAGACGCTTCGGTTCGGCTGATCACCACAAAAGACGCCGAAGCCTTGGCGGTTTTGAGACATTCGGCGGCTCACGTCATGGCCCAGGCCATCGTCCATCTTTACCCCGAGGCCAAGCTGACCATCGGCCCGGCGGTTGAAGACGGCTTTTATTATGACATCGCCATGGAGCCGCTGTCCGAGGAATCCTTTACCGGAATCGAAGCCGAGATCCAGCGCATCGTAAAGCTCAAGGCTCCATTCAAAAGAATAGAGGTCAGCAAGGCCGAAGCCCTGGCGCGCTACCAGGACAATCCCTTCAAAGTCGAGATGATTCAGGATCTGGCAGATGGCACCATCTCGCTGTACCAGCACGACGACTTTGCCGATCTGTGCCGCGGCCCGCACGTGCCGCATACGGGATTTATCAAGGCCGCCAAGCTGATGCGGGTTTCAGGGGCCTACTGGCGCGCCGATCAGAGCAAGGCCCAGTTGCAGCGGGTTTACGGGACGGCCTTTTTCGATAAAAAGCAACTCAACGATTACCTGCACATGATCGAGGAAGCCAAGAAACGCAACCACCGCAAGATCGGAACGGCGCTGGACCTGTTTAGCTTCCACGACGAAGCCCCAGGGATGCCATTTTTCCATCCCAAGGGCATGGAGGTATGGAACGTCTTGCTGGAATACTGGCGAGAAGAGCACCGGGCCGCCGGCTACGTGGAAACCAAGACCCCCATCATGCTCAACCGGGCCCTGTGGGAGCGAAGCGGGCACTGGGAAAACTACCGCGAAAACATGTACACCTCGGTGGTGGACGACACCCAGTATGCCATCAAGCCGATGAACTGCCCGGGCGGGATGCTGCTCTATGGCACGCGGCATCACTCCTACAAGGATTTGCCGCTGCGGGCCGCAGAAATCGGCCTGGTGCACCGCCACGAGCTTTCCGGCGTACTCTCGGGTCTGTTTCGGGTCAGGGCCTTTCACCAGGATGACGCCCACATCTTTATGACCCCCGATCAGATCGAATCCGAGATTCTGGGCGTGCTTTATCTCATGGAGCGGATCTATGGCACCTTCGGGCTCGGGTTTCATCTTGAGCTGTCCACCCGTCCGGAAAAATCCATCGGCTCAGACCTCCAGTGGGAACAGGCCACCGATGGACTGCGCAGGGCCTTGGACGCCTATGGCAAAGCGTATAAAATCAACGAAGGAGACGGCGCCTTTTACGGGCCCAAGATCGATCTGCATATCAAAGACGCCCTGGGCCGCACCTGGCAATGTGGCACCGTTCAGCTTGACATGAGTCTTCCCGAGCGCTTCGATCTGACCTACATCGGGCCAGATAACGAACGGCACCGTCCCATCATGATCCATCGGGTGGTCTTCGGATCCATCGAGCGGTTTTTTGGCATTCTCATCGAGCACTTCGCCGGCAAGCTGCCCCTGTGGATGGCCCCGGTGCAGGTGGTGCTGCTGCCCATCAACGACGCGCTGGCCGGCTATGCCCTGCAGGTCAGAAACGAGCTTTGCCGAAGCCGGCTGCGTGTGGAGGTGGATGCCCGTGCCGAGAGCCTCAATAAAAAAATCCGCGAAGCCCAACTAGCCTGCATCCCCCTGATTGTCACCATCGGGGGCCGGGAGCAGGAATCGCAAACATTGTCCGTGCGCACCCTGGACGGCACCGTGAAACAGGGGCTGAGCCACACCGAATTCCTGGATCGGGCCAAAACCCACATTCAGGATAAAAAGATTGATCTGGACATTTTCGCCGCCTGACACGCGGGCGAAATTCAGGGGCGGGGTTTGCCCCCGCCCTCTCTGGATTCACACCGAGCCCGGGTGAAAAAATCCAGAATTGACAAAACACTTGAAATTCTATAGGAAATAATAACTTAACCATTTGATTCATGAATTTTAAATTCACTTTCAAATGGGGAAGGCTGGCATAAGAGGATTATTTTTTTGCCCGCTATTTTTTTGAACGATAGACCTTTCTGCAAGGAGAAACAGGGAAATGGCCGAACAGAGTCACATCGTCATCAATGGCAACGAATTCAGCTTTTCGCCCGGGGAAACCGTCCTGGAGGTGGCCCGGCGCAATCACATCGACATTCCCACCCTCTGTCACCTGAAAGGGACCACTCCTACCGGGGCCTGCCGCGTCTGCGTCGTTGAGGTCAAAGGAGCCAGGACCCTGCTTGCCTCCTGTGCCACACCGGCAGCGCCCAACATGGTGGTGCAAACCGAGTCGCCCAAAGTCGTGGAAGCCCGCCGGCTGATCATCCAGCTGCTGCTTTCCTCCGGCAACCACAGCTGCACCATCCCCGGACCCGACAGCAACCCCCGCCTGGAATTCGAGCGCCAGGCCAAGGCCGATGAACCCGGCGAGCTGTGCCCCGTGTGGGGCGACTGCCAGTTGCAGAATCTGGCGCAGCGCTATCAGGTCATCGGGAAACGATTCGGCGCCACCGACAAGCCCTATCCCATTGAGACGGTCAACCCGTTTATCGTCCGGGACTTTTCCCGTTGCATCAACTGCGGCCGCTGTGTGCAGGCCTGCAACCTGGTTCAGGTCAACAACGCCATCTACTTTGGATACCGCGGGGCGGCCACCAAGATCGTGGCCGCCGGCGACCGGGCGCTCAAAGATAGCGATTGCGTGTTTTGCGGGGAGTGCGTCCAGGTCTGCCCGGTCGGGGCCCTGGTGGAAAAAGACGTTCGCTACAAGGTCCGCCCCTGGGAAACCGAAAAGGTGCGCAC
>JBJKSK010000032.1:0-3192 GCA_046704125.1 Desulfobacterales bacterium
GCGGGTGCTGGATCCCACCGGAGCCGGGGATGCCTACCGGTCCGGGATACTCAAGGGACTGGCCAGCGGCACGGATCTGGTGGCCGCCGCCCGGCTGGGGGCGGTCTGCGCGAGTTTCGCCGTGGAACACCATGGTACCCAGGAGCACACGTTTGACGCCGGCCATTTCGCGGCCCGGTACGAGGAGACCTTCGGGCCTTTCCCGTTGAAAAAAATGGGGTCAAATCTTGAACAGTGAATAAGGAGTGGTCATGAAAAGTGGAAAATGTCCCAAATGCGGATCGGAAGCGGTCTTTTCAGGCGATGATCTGTTTCCCAAAAGCGGCCCGTTTGGCATCAACGCCATCCCGGTGAGCCTGGCCTCGCTGGCGGCGTTGGACAATTATGTCTGCATCGACTGCGGGTATCTGGAGCGCTATGTCGCCGATCCGGAAAAGTGCAAGGAAATCGGCAAAAAATGGCGTGCCGTGAACACCTCCAAGGAGTAGCCCGTGTTTCGGCGCCGGATTGAGGGACATAGGGCATGAGACCTTCCAACAGGCCGAATCGCTTTGTCGGCATGGGGCGTCTTGTCGGCATCGTTCGCGTGCTGGCCAAACATGGACTGGGCGAGGTCGGCCAGCGGCTTTTCCGTCCGAGTACCGGAAAACAGCCGGACATCGAGGGAAAACCGGGGCCGCAGCGCCACGGGCTGGTTTCCCCCAGGCGCCTCAGGCTGGTGCTCGAGGAACTCGGGCCAAGCTTCATCAAACTGGGGCAGCTGATGAGCACCCGGGCAGACATTTTTCCCGCCGAGTATATCGAGGAGTTTTCCCGGCTCCAGGACCAGGTGGCCCCCGAACCCGTGGCGATCATCGAAAAGGCCATCGAAAAGGAACTCAAGAAGCCGTTGGACGAGATTTTTGCCTCCTTTGACCGCCAGCCGCTTGCCGCCGCCTCGGTGGCCCAGGTGCACGAGGCCAGGCTGCACAGCGGTGAAAAGGTGGTGGTAAAGGTGGTGCGGCCCGGAATCGACAAGAAAATCCGGAAAGATATCGGTCTGATGTACTCGGTTGCCCATCGCATCGAGAAGGCCTTTGAAATCGGCCGGGTGCTGGGGGTCGTGAACATCGTCAAGGAATTCGAGCGCACCATCTTCCGGGAGCTGGACATGCTCATCGAAGCCGGAAATATAGAGAAATTCGCCTTTCATTTCGCCGACAGCGACGAGATCAAGATCGCCACGGTTTACTGGGACTATAGTGCCCGCTCGGTGCTGGTCATGGAATACATCGACGGCATCAAGGTGGATCAGGTCGAAAAGCTGATCGAAAACGGCATCGACCCGAAAGAAATCGCCATGATCGGCCTCAGGTCCTTTTCCCGGCAGCTCATGGAGTTTGGGTTTTTTCATGGAGACCCCCATCCGGGAAACACCATCGTCATGTATGACGGCCGGGTGAGCCTGGTGGATTTTGGCATCACCGGTTATCTCGACGAGGAGATGATGCGCCAGATCGCCAACCTGTTTCTCGGGTATGCCGAACACGACTACGAGATGGTCATGGAAGCGCTTACCGATGCCGGTCTCATCGATTCGGAACGGATGGATCTGGCCGGGTTTCGCATCGATCTCAAGGATATCAGCGAACCGTTTTACGGGCGCTCGCTTCGCACCATCTCGGTCCGGGACGTCTATGATCAATTGATGCAGCTTGTGCTCAAATACCAGATCCGGCTGCCGCGAAACCTGTTGCTGCTGCTAAAGACCTTTGTCCAGACCGAAGCGCTGGGAAAAATTCTTGGCAGCGACGCCAGTTTGCTGGAAGTCACCCGGCCCTACGCCAGACGCCTGCTGCTGCGCGGTTATGAGGGGCGAAAGCTGTTTCGCAACCTCGGCCGGGATGCCCGCGCGATGGGCGGGTACATGCGCGGGATGCCGCGCTTTATCAATGACATCCTGCGTCAGACGGCGGCCGGGAAACAGGCCGTTGAAATCCGCCACCGCGGCTTTGACGGCATGGAGCGAAAGCTGGAAAAGGGAGTCAACCGGCTCACCGTCGGCATCGTGATCTCGGCCTCGACCATTGCGGCGGCCATGGTGTTAAATTCCGGCCAGAAACTGCTGGATCTCGTGGTCCCCTATACCGGCGGCCAGAAGATGCCCATCACGGCGATTTTGGGGATATCGGGCTACTGCATCGCGACGGTGCTTGGCGTGTGGCTGGTGATTTCCATTTTTCGATCCGGAAAGCTTTGAAAGGAAAAACAGTGTCATGACGCAACTGCAACAAACCGTTTTTCATCCGCGGCACGTGGCCCTGGGCGCCCAGATGGTGGACTTCGGCGGCTGGGAGATGCCCATTCAGTACCCCGGCGGAATTGTCGCCGAGCATCTGGCCACCCGAAAAGAAGCCGGGCTCTTCGACGTTTCGCACATGGGCCGCTTTCGCATCGGCGGCGCTTCGGCCCTTGCCTTTGTCCAGCATGCGCTGACCAACAACGCCGCGGCCCTGGAAGTGAACCAGAGCCAGTACACCCTGATTCCAAACGAGGCCGGAGGCGCCATCGACGATGCTTATCTATACCGGTTTGAGCCCGATGCGTTTCTGTTGGTGGTCAACGCGGCCAACCGGGAAAAGGACTGGGCGCATCTGAACCAGGTGGCCGGGGAATTTGCCGGCGTGACGCTGGAAGACATTTCGCAGACCATGGCGATGCTCAGCCTCCAGGGGCCAAAGTCCAAGGCGATGCTTTCCGGCTTGATAACGGGCCAGCTGCCCGAACCGATGCGAAACGCGCTTTCCACGGTGACGATCAAAGGCGAGGCGGTGTTTCTGGCCAGAACCGGGTACACCGGAGAGCCGCTTTGTTTCGAACTTTTTACCAGCCGTGAATCCGCCCTGGCCCTGTGGGATCGGCTCGTGCGAGCCGGGGCCGCACCCATTGGACTGGGGGCGCGCGATACGCTTCGGCTGGAAGCCGGGCTGCCGCTTTACGGCCACGAGCTGGGCATCGACCCCGACGGGCTGGAGATCCCCATTTTTGCCTCCTCGCTGTCGCGGTTTGCCGTCAGTTTTTCGGCGCTTAAAGGGGATTTCATCGGCCGGCGGGCCCTGGGCGTCCAGTTCGAAGCGCTGAAAGCCATCTTGAACCGGGACTATTCGCGCATCGAGGCCCTGCCGCGAATCATCCAGCCCCTGATCATTGAGG
>JBJKSK010000033.1:0-4024 GCA_046704125.1 Desulfobacterales bacterium
CATCGAAAGCGGTCATGGCGCACATCAGACCCAGCGCGCCAAACACGGCGGTGGAAGCCCCGATGGACAGATGACCGCTGCCATATAGCCATGCGTTGGCCAGATTGCCGCCCGCGCCGCTGACCAGGATCAGAAACCAGCCCATCCCCGGTCCCAGCCGGGCGGCCACGGCTCCGCCAAACAGCCATAGCCCCACCAGGTTTCCCAGCAGGTGGCTGTAGTTTGCATGAAGCAAAAGGGCTGTCACCGCCCGATAATATTCACCCTGCAGGATCAGGCGCGCCGAAGCGCCAAAGGCTTCGATGTACATCCGCCGGTCGCCCCGGATGTCGATGGCCACATGGACGGCGGCCAGAATCAGAACGACCAGCACCCAGCTGTGGTCGAAAACCGGGCGCGGCGCCGGGGGATCAGATTGTTTTTCGGGGTTTTCCCTGCGATACCACTGGATTTGCTGTCCGGCGGTCTCCAGGAGCTTTTCGGGCACCTGGAGCTGCCACCCGGTGTCACAGGGCTGGATCCGGCAGGGAATGCCTTTGGCCGCCAATACCAGAGCGTAAGTTTCGGCCTGGGACATGGTCAGCCCGTCAAGCAGAGGTGCCGTATCAAAGTCAGAGGACAACGCCATCTTTTCCTGCTCAAGCCAAGGGTGGCCAAAAAAGGCCGATCATAGTACCAGCGCCGATACGAACGCCCCGAGGATAACGACCCAGAAGATGTCAAGGCCAAATCGCAGCGCCAGAAACGCCGCGGTCGCTATCAGGATTTCACAGCCGGCTTGCCCTCGGTTTGCAACTAGGTTATGAACGATTTTGGATGCGCCTGCCGTGATATTAAAGCGTCGGCGCGCATCGGGATGAAACCACGAATAATGCCGGATATGCAAGCGTTCATTCATCAGATTGGGAGCCAGGACATACCATGATCACGATTCTTGACTACGGGGCCGGAAACGTCCGCAGTGTCATCAACGCCATTGAAAGCCTGGGCGAAACCGTGAGGGTGGCCGCCGATGGCAAAGATATCCTGTCGGCTGAAAAACTCGTTTTCCCCGGCGTGGGGGCCTTTGGAAACATGATGCGGATTCTTCGCGAAAAGGGTTTTGTCGAGCCCTTGACCGCATATCTGCACGCCAATCGGCCATTTTTGGGCATCTGCCTGGGGCTTCAGGCCCTATTTCAAGACAGCGAGGAAGCTCCCGGGGTTTCCGGCCTGGGCTTTATCCGCGGATCGGTGCGGCGGTTTAAAATTGCCTTGTCGGTTCCCCACATCGGCTGGAACGGCATCCAGGCCAAACAGGCGTCTTTGGTCTTTCAGGGGCTTTCGGGAAGCGAAAAATTTTACTTCGTACATTCTTACCATGTGGTTCCCCGACAAAGCTCGGTGGTATTGACCACCACGGACTACGGCGTGGAATTTGTCAGCGGCATCCAGACCGGAAACGTTATCGCCACCCAGTTTCACCCGGAAAAAAGCGGGGAGGCTGGCCTGAGGCTGCTGAAAAATTTTCTGGATCCGTCGGCCATGGCCACGGTTATCACCGGAAGCGAAGGTCCGACACGATTGGCCAAACGCATCATCGCGTGTCTGGATGTGCGCGCCAACGATCGGGGGGATCTGGTGGTGACTAAAGGGGACCAGTACAACGTAAGGGAAGACGGCGAGGTGCGAAACCTCGGAAAACCCGTGGAACTGGCCAGGCGCTACTATCGGGAAGGCGCTGACGAGATCACTTTTCTCAATATCACCGGGTTCAGGGATTTTCCGATATCCGACATGCCGATGCTCGAGGTTTTGCGCCAGACGTCTCGAAACGTCTTCGTTCCCCTGACCATAGGCGGTGGCATCCGGGATTTCACCGACAAAAACGGCCGTCGTTACACGGCCCTGGATGTGGCTGCCGCGTATTTTCGATCCGGTGCTGACAAAATTTCCATCGGAAGCGATGCGGTGGCCATAGTTCAAGAATATCTGCTTACCGGAAAGGCCACGGGGCAAAGCGCCATCGAGTCCATCGCCAGAGTCTACGGCAACCAGGCCGTGGTCATCTCCGTGGATCCGCGGCGGGTCTACGTGTCTTCGGCAAAGGACACCACCCATCCGGTTATCGAAACCCTGCAGCCTGGCCCCAACGGCGAGCGGTACTGCTGGTATCAGTGCACGGTCAACGGCGGCCGGGAGGGCCGGGATGTGGACGCGCTGACACTGTGTCGGGTTTGTGAGAAGCTGGGAGCCGGCGAGATACTGCTCAACTCCATCGATCGGGACGGCACCCATTCGGGGTTTGACATCGAGCTGATCGATGCCGTCAAAGCCGCGGTGAACATTCCGGTGATCGCTTCTTCCGGGGCCGGCTGCCCCGAGCATTTCGGGGTGGTCTTTACCTGCACGGGTGCCGAAGCGGCGCTAGCCGCTGGCATCTTTCACCGAAACGAGGTGTCCATTTCAATGGTAAAATCCCACCTCAAGAATCGAGTCGAAATCCGGCCTTAAGCCGGAGTGTTGCGGTACGGATTTTGCCTGACAATGGCAAATGCGGAACCCCAAGTTTTGGAAGCTGCCTTGCGTTGTTGAGTGACCTCAAAGGTCGATGCGCCGGCCTTTGGGAAACAGGTCCGCAAAGACCGGGTCGTTGGTGGTGACCACGATCTGGCGTTTTTCGGAGATGGCAGCCAGCAGTTGGGCCAGCATCTCTTTTCGCTTGGCATCGAGTCCGTCGGCGGGGTCATCCAGGATAAAGACTCCCAGGTGGGCGAGGGCGTCTCCGATAGCCAGTTTGAGCATCAGGTAAAGAAAGATCCGCTCGCTCTTGCTCATCTGGTTGAGCTTGTACTGGTAGCCTTTGGCCTGGATGACCGGGGTGAGCTGGTTGACCGTCAGGTTGATGTCGAATTGATCCAGGAAGGTGAAGTGATCCGCCCAGCCCCGGATGTTTTCCCGAACCTTGGAAAGCAGGGTGGTGTTTAACGCCTGGATCGCCTTGTCCAGCGCCCTGGTGGCCACGTCACAGACCGCCGTGTTTTGTTCGGCCTGCTCACAGGCTTTTTTCCCCTTCTCGATTCGCCGCTGGTTTTCCTCGATATGACGCAGGGCCACCTTGGCCTCGATGACCTGCCCTTGAAGCTCGGATTGGGTGTTTTCCAGTTCTTGCTTTCGCCGGCCGGATTTTTCAGCTGCTTCGATATCCGGAGTCTTGTACTCAGCCAGGGCCTGTTTGGCTTCGGAAGCTTCAGCCGTCAGCTCTTTGACCTGGTGATCCAAGGTTTCGATGTCCGCCAAGCCCAGGTGCGCATTCCGGATGGCATCTTCCAGCGTTTTGCGTGAGGTCTGCACGGACTGCACCTCGGCCAGTTGCGTTTCAAGGCGCTTTTTCGCATCGATTAGGTGCGCCTGCTGCGCTTTTTTATCCCGGCAGAGATCTTCCGGCTGCGATTCGGAAAACGGCTGGCCGCATAACCGGCAGGACAGGTTCGATTGAAGGTCGCCAAGCAGTTGGATGTCTTTTCTCAGATCAGAAATTTCCTTGTCCAGCTTGCCCAGCTCCCGCGACAGGCCCTGAATTCGGGGTGAAGGATCACCCAGAGTCTCCAGTTTTTTGCGCCCGTCGGAAATCTGCTGTTGAAGGTCCTGGGCCTCGGGAAGCGTTTTTTTCTTCTGGCAGACGGTTTCCATCCTTTCGGAGATCTTTTCGACCCGCTGCTTTAAAAACGTATATTGCTGCAAACCCTCACCGGGAGAAAGCCTTGAGAGCTGTTTTTGCACATCCTGTATCTGGGCCTCAAGGGTCTCGACGCGCTTTGCGGCCTCGGCAAGTTTTGCGGCATCGACCGTTTCGATGCTATTGCAAAGCCGTTTTTGCGCTTCGCGTGCCATGGACAGGGCCTTCTTGAAACGGGCATGGGTGATGAACACGTTGTCCATCCGGACCATGTTTTGAAGCAAGGTGTTGTTGTATTTGGGATTGTCTCTGAGAAAATATATCAGATCTCCTTCCCGGAAAATAGTCGTCAGGGAGCCCACTACG
>JBJKSK010000034.1:0-3173 GCA_046704125.1 Desulfobacterales bacterium
CCCGATCCATCCGCGCGGCGCTGGAAGAAGCCCGCTTTTGCCGGTCGCTGGCCGCCCGAAAACTGGGCATCAGTCGAACGACCCTATGGCGAAAGCTAAGGGAGATAGAAGAGATCGGGTAACACCCACTTAGCAGGTGAGGCAGGTTCACGACAAATCCAACGGAAGTGATCCACCTGGGTGCCAGAAGGGCTCCCGACAGACCCGCCTTGTCCTGTGCCAATGCCCATTGGTCGAGGAGGCGGAGTCTATAACCTTGAATGGGAAGTGGTTAACCCAGATGCCCGGGCAGCACCAGGGCGATCTGCGGGTAGATCATGACGATGGCAAGCCCGATGAGCCCCACAAACGCATAGGGCAAAGAGCCCATGAGCACTTCCCGGATGGTGAAATCCTCGCGCAGGGCTTGGACCACAAACAGGTTCATGCCCACCGGCGGGGTGACGGCGCCGATTTCCATATTCATCACCAGGATGACGCCAAACCAGATCAGATCGATATGCAAGGCCTGCAATCCCGGCAACAGGATGGGGATGGTGACCAGTATGGCCGCCGACGCGTCCATGAACATCCCCAGGATCAGATACAGGATGTTGACCGCGATCATAAACTGCCAGACGTTTAGCCGCATGCCCTCCAGCCACAGGGTGATGTCCTGGGGCACCCGCAGCAAGGAAAGCGTATTGCCAAACACCGAGGCGCCGGCAATGAGCATCAAAATCATCGCGCTGGTCACCGCGCTGTCGCAGGTGGCCTGCCAGAAGCGCTTCCAGGTCAGGCTGCGTTTGAGCCCCACGGTCAGCGCCAGAGCGTACACGACGCCGACGGCCGCCGCCTCGGTGGGGGTAAACCAGCCCATGTAGATGCCGCCCAACACGATGGGAATCATCAGCAGGCTGCCGATCATGCCCCGGGTGATGGGATTTTTGCGCCCGGTATCCGGGGCGGTGACGACGCCCTTTTTGGCCCGGTGCCAGGCGGCAAAAACGGTATAGAGGCAAAACATCGCCGCCAGCATGATCCCGGGGAAAACCCCGGCCAGGAAAAGCTTGCCCACCGACGAATCGGTCACCAGCGAATAGAGGATAAACGAGATGCTTGGCGGGATCAGGATGCCCAGGGAACCGGCCACGGCCACCGAACCCATGGCCACGCCCCGGTCGTAGCCGCGATCCAGCATTTCCGGGATGCTTATCGAACCGATGGTTGCCGCCGTGGCCGTCGAGGAGCCGGAGATGGCCGCAAAGATCGCACTGGCGGCAATGGCCGCGATGGCCAGGCCGCCGGGCAGTTTGCCCAGAAACCGCTGGGCGAGATCAAACAGATCCCGGCCCGCCTCTCCCTTTAGCATCAGCTGGCCCATGAAGATGTACAGGGGGATGGCGATGATCACAAAGGAATTGAGGTCGGAATAGGCCCCCTGGGCCAGGGCGGTGAGCCCGGACTGGAAGCCGATGGTCAGCATGTAGCCGCAGGTGCCGCTCAACAGCAGCGAGATCGATATGGGAATGCCCAGAATCAGGAGCAGCCCCAAGACACCAAAGGTCATGGTAAAAGCCATCAGGGTGTTTCTCCAGGTTATTTCTTGGTGTCTTGGGCCGTGACATCCCGAAAGCTGCCGGTCAACCCTTTGAGCAGCTTGTGGATCTCTGCGGCCAGCCACAGCGCGGCCCCCAGCGGCAGGGCCGCCTTGGCAATCCACACCGGCCATTCCACAACGTCGATGGTCGTCTCGTGGGTAACAAAACTGGTGAGCGCCTGGCGGTAGCCGGAGACGCAAAACATCACCAGAAACCCCCCGACAATGACAAAGCGAATGATGGCGAGCACGGTGCCCCGCCCGCCGAGGATGTTTTCCAGGGCAATGCCGGCGGTCACATGGTGGTTTCGCAAAGATGTCAGCACGGCGCCCACAAACGCCAGCCAGGCCAGTGAAAACAGATCCAGATCGTAGGCCCAGTAATTTTCGATGCGCAGATATCGCAGCGTGATACCCACGGTAATGGACAGGGAAAGCACCAGCAGCATTACCGCCCCCAAATGCCCCGCGGCCCGGGCCAGCCATCCGGTGGCCCGCTGCAAGCCTGGCACCAGGCGCCTTCGGGCTTTTGCCGGAGGATTTTCGGCGCAAGCCCGAAGGGCCGCGGGGGACACTCCGGTTACAGGGGGTTGGGACTTGTCAAGACCCGTTTGGCTCCCGACATTTTTCACGACGCCGTCTCCCGTCTTTAGCCGGTCAATGGCCCAGAGCCGCCTTCACGTCGGCTAGAATCTGCTTTCCGGCCGCTCCGGTCTCAGCCAGATAATTTTTCTCGGCCATCGCGCCGGCGGTTTCCTTCCACACTTTCAAGTCCGCTGGTGTCGGGCGATAAATGATGTTGCCGTTTTTCTTGGCGACCTGGATGTCATGCGTAAACTCCCTTTCGATGTCGGCCACGGCCATGGTTTCTGACTTGGCCGCCGCCTTGGAGATAATGTCCCGCTGCCACGGGGTTAAGCCCCGCCACCACTTCAGGTTGGCCTGAATGGGATAAACCAGGGGCACATAGTGAATCGGGGTGATGTATTTGGCCACTTCAAACCATTTGCGCGACACGATGGAAGACATGCCCGAGACCCCGCCGTCCAAGACGCCTCTTTGCATGGCCGTGTAGACTTCACTGGAGTCCACCGCCACCGGCGTGGCCCCCTGGGATTTGAGAAACAAGGCGGAAAGCTTGCCCTCCGAGCGCATGTGCAGATTCTTCAAGTCGGAAGGAAGTTTGATCGGGTGTTTGGAATTGATGTAGCTTTTGGCGTACCCGTAAAATCCCCAGCCGATAATTTGAACCCCGTGTTTGTTCAGGGTCTTGTTGACATCTTCGCCCAGTTTGCCGTGAAGCGCGGTGAGCAGGGTATTGGCGTCGTCGATGAGAAAGGGGATGGTGTCCCATTCCAGCGACGGCTCCAGCTTGGACCACCAGTGCATGGCGAAAATACCCATGTTGGCCGTGTTGTTGCTGACGCCTTCGGAAATGTTGGATTCCTTGAGCAATGAACCGGAAGGATACGTCTCGACCTTGATCTTGCCGTGGCTCAACTGCTCTATGGCCTTGGCCACGGTATTGCCCTGATTGGCCGTGGCCGTATGCGGCGGCATGTACCAGGCAAAGCGCACCGTAAGGGTCTTGGCC
>JBJKSK010000035.1:0-4243 GCA_046704125.1 Desulfobacterales bacterium
ATATTGTCTAAAGCCTTGCGGCCATAGCCCGCCTTAGATTTCCTTTTTAAACAGGCTTTCAGGGGCAAGGCGCCAACAGCCTAAACGATGCCGTCACCCGGCAAGAATCCTTTGACATCGGCGAAATTAAGTTTAAACTAAGCGCATCCGGCACTATCTTTTGGAAATCATGTTTAGCCCCGGAGGTGTCCATGTCCAAAAAAGTGCTCCTGCCTATTGCCGACGGTATTGAAGAAATCGAAGCGGTTACCATCATCGACGTACTGCGCCGAGCCGGCGCTGCAGTCACGGTGGCAGGCGTTGACAAACTTCAGATCACGGCTTCCCGAGGCGTCAAGATTGTGGCCGATTGCCCCATCGCCGAATGCGTGGACACGTCCTTTGATCTGATTGTGCTTCCCGGCGGCATGCCCGGAGCCGAGCATCTGAAAAATTCCCAGGAGTTGACCGCGATGCTCAAGGCCCAGGTCGACCGGGGCAATCTCTATGCCGCCATCTGTGCGTCACCTGCCATGGTTCTGCAGCACCACGGGCTGATCGGCACGCGTCGGGCGACCTGCCATCCGGCTTATATTCATAAGCTGGACAATGCCAGCGCCACCGAATCCCGAGTGGTGGTCGACGGGCGATGCATTACCAGTCGAGGACCTGGAACGGCGTTGGAATTCGCCCTGAAACTGGTGGAAATCCTTTACGACAAACACAAGGCCGAAGAGGTGGCTATGCCCATGCTGGTCGCAAAGCCGCCGGCAAAATCTTCAGGCGGGTAGGCTGTAAAATCTAGGCTATAGGCTATAGAAATCCATGGGGAACAAAATGCGTTTGAACTAGCCGATGAAATGCCGGTTTTGATCTAAGCATAGAGCATAGCAGCCTATTTTTGTCATATGGGCTTGACGAAAACCCAGAGATGAATTAAGGTTTCGCGTTAAGGTAAAAGCTGCGAAAATCTTGCTGAATTTTGACGCGACCCCCCGCGGCCGCGATGACCATATTTACAGGAGAATTGAGACGATGCCGGTTTACGAATTCGAATGTCCCCAAGGGGTCATCACCGAACAGATCGTAAAAGTGGGCACTGAAGAAATCGAGTGCCCCCACTGCAAGCAGCTGGCTAAAAAAATCATCAGCCAGTGCACCTTCGAACTCAAAGGCGGAGGATGGTATGCAGACGGATACGCCGCTAAAAAATCCTGAACCCCTTGAATTCAGGTAGCCTTTGAGGATTCCAACCTGGCTTGCGCTGTAAAACCCCGCCCCGCTTTGCCGGCATCAGGCCGTATAAACGGAACGGGGTTTTTTCTTTCCGGCATCGATGGCATGTCGGAGATGCCGCATTAGGCGTCAAACTATAACCATTAGCCGTAGAATAAGGAGCGCTGACTTGGCCCGGCACCCCATTACTTTCAGCTATGTATTGTTCTATGTGCTGTTTTCCGTGGATACCTGGCGCATCGTTTTGGGGGTCATTTTCGCCTTTGCCCTTGTCCCACACCTTCCAGCAGGCAACATCGGGCTCGGGGGAAAGGTCATGCTCTGGGTCATGGTCGTTTGCATCGGATGGTGGATTACCGTCTATCCGGGAAAATTAATGGCCAAGGCTGTGCGCCGGTTTTTTCTGAAGCGATGATATCGAATTTCAATCATCAAAGCTTATCTGCATTTTCGGAAAGATAAGCGGCTACCCCTTCCGCCGTGGCCTTCATCCCAACGTCGCCCTTCTGCCAACCTGCCGGACAGACCTCTCCGTATTGTTCGAAATACTGCAGTGCATCCACCATCCGAATCATCTCATCCACGTTCCGGCCCAGTGGCAGGTTGTTGACCACCTGGTGTTGGATAATCCCGTCACGGTCGATGAGAAACGACGCCCGCAGCGCCACCCCGTCGGGGTGTTCCACGCCATAAGCTCGGGTGATCTCGTGGCGGATATCAGCCACCATGGGAAACGCTACGGGACCGATGCCGCCTTCTTGAACCGGGGTATTCCGCCAGGCAAAATGGGTGAACTGGGAATCGATGGAAACCCCGACCACTTCTACCCCGCGCTGCTGCAAAGCGTCGATGCGCCGATTGTGGGCGATAATTTCCGTGGGACAGACGAAGGTAAAATCCAGAGGCCAGAAAAACAAAACGACATATTTGCCCCGGAAGCTGGACAGGGTGAACTTGTCCTCGATTACCCCCGAAGGCATTACCGCCGGAGCGGTGAAATTGGGTGCAGGATTGGCAACGAGTATGCTCATGACTTTCTCCTTTTGATTATTTTTGGCCGGCTTTTGTACTGTCGTCAACCGCCAAGATGGTGTTGTCCTGACTATCTGAAACAGGATTTACAATCGCCGCATGCAGCGATCTTTAAATATGGATCTGGCAGCGAAAATTTCAAGGCCGAATCGGAAAAACCGGCGCCCGGTGCCAGTTGACACAGGGGCCTTACTTCCTCTATAGTCGCAAGGAATCTGAACTCTTAGATTCTTGCTTGTTGTGCCAAATAATTCTCGCAAAGCCGCTTTCAGCGGAATCGGTTCATCATTTATCAATTCAAAGGAATCAAGTTTTATGAACCTTTCAACCTTGGATGCCATATCCCCCATTGATGGCCGTTACCGCCAAGCCACCGGCCCTTTGGCGGATTATTTCTCCGAAGGCGCCCTGATCCGTTACCGTGTTCAAGTAGAGGTGGAGTATTTTATTGCCTTATGCAAACTTCCCTTGCCTTCACTAAAAGATGTGGATGCATCCTGTTTCGAGCCCCTGCGGGACGGTTATCGGAATTTTTCCCGGGAAGACGCCGTCCGCGTCAAGGACATCGAACGGGTGACCAACCATGATGTAAAGGCCGTCGAATATTGGCTCAAAGAGCGATTCGACGCTCTGGGGCTGGCGGCTTTCAAGGAATTCATTCACTTCGGCCTGACCTCCCAGGACATCAACAACACGGCCATGCCGCTGTCGCTAAAAGAAGCTTTTACGGACGTTGTCAAACCTGAGTTGAACCAAGTCGTCTCGGCCATCCGGGAAAAGGCCCTGGAATGGAAAGAAATTCCCATGCTGGCCCGAACCCACGGACAACCTGCCTCCCCTACCCGCTTGGGAAAAGAGCTCTATGTCTTTGTGCAACGATTGGAAAAGCAAATTGACCAATTGGTCAAGGTGCCTTTTTCGGCAAAATTCGGCGGCGCCACGGGAAACTTCAACGCCCATCACGCAGCCTTTCCGGCCATCGACTGGGTGGATTTTGCCAACCGGTTTGTAAACCATAAACTGGGCCTCGAACGCTTGCAGGTCACCACCCAGATCGAGCATTACGACAACCTGGCGGCCCTTTTCGATGCCCTCAAAAGAATCAATACCATTTTCCTTGACTTGAACCGGGATATCTGGACCTACATCTCCATGAACTACTTCCGCCAGAAAATCAGAGAAGGCGAAATCGGCTCCTCGGCCATGCCCCACAAGATCAATCCCATCGATTTTGAAAACTCCGAAGGTAACCTGGGGGTTGCCAACGCCATCATGGCGCACCTGTCAGCCAAGCTGCCCATCTCAAGGCTGCAGCGGGATTTGACCGATTCGACGGTGACCCGAAACATCGGGGTTCCGCTGGCTCACACGCTCATAGGGCTAAAATCCCTGCGGCGGGGCCTGGATAAGCTGATTCTCAACGAGGCCGCCATTAAAAAGGACCTCTCGGAAAACTGGGCCGTGGTGGCAGAAGGCATCCAGACTGTACTTCGCCGGGAAGGCTACCCCAAGCCCTACGAGGCCCTGCTGGCTTTGACCCGCACCCACGAGACCATTGATGCATCGGCCATTCAAGCTTTTATCGACACGTTGGACGTCCCGGCGTCGGTGCGAGCCGAACTCAAACGGATCACCCCGGAGACCTACACGGGAATCTGTGAATTTTAGGGGGCATTGCGCATGTGAGTTGCCTATGAACTCGAACTCAACAGAGGTACCCAATGAATGTGACTCAGAATGTTGAAAGGGCTGCAGGAATTTTTCCGGACAAAACGGCAATCATTTTTGAAAACCGCGAGATCACCTATGGCCAGTTGGACCACCAAGCCAGCCAACTGGCGTCAACCCTGAAAAAAAAGGGCGTACGACAAGGAGACCGGGTTGCCTTGTTTCTGCCCAACATTCCTGAATTCATCATATGCTATGTTGCCGCCCTGAAGCTCGGTGCCATTGCCGTGTCGATCAATCCGATGCTAAGGTCGGCAGAGCTAAAATA
>JBJKSK010000036.1:0-4397 GCA_046704125.1 Desulfobacterales bacterium
AAATCATGGGCCACGCCGCCGGCCAGCCGGCCCACGGATTCCATTTTCTGCGCCTGCTGGAGTTGGGCCTCCAGATGCATCTTCTCCGTGACGTCTTCGGACAGCTCGATGGCGGCAACGACTTGACCCTGGTCGTTGACCACCGGAGACGAGACCAGTCGGAAATTGCGTTCCCGGCCGTTGATGATGACGGTTTTGGCGCTTTCGTGTACAGATCCGTCCTGGAACGTCTCGGCCACCGGGCAGTCGCCGCATCCGGATTCCAGCGGCGGGTCATTAAAGACGCAGTAGCAGACAGGCTTGTCCGCGGTATTGACGGCCGGAAACCGGTCGCGCAAAAACCGGTTGATTTCGATAAGTTCCATTTTCGGGCTGATCAGGGAAACCCCCAAGTTCGCGTTGTCGATCATGGCGCGGTACTTTCCCTGGCTTTCGTTCAATGCTTTTTCGGCTTGCAGGCGCTCGGAAATGTCCCGTATGGCGGCAATTAGCATGGGCTGGCCGTCCAGCTCAAAAAAACTCGTGGCTACCTCCACGGGAAACACCGTTCCGTTTTTTTTCCGATGGTACCGCAACGGAACGAAGACCTGGCCGCTTCCGGTGGCAAGCAGGTGCCGGGTGGCTTCCGGCTCGGCAGACAAAGCGGTGGTCTCCATGCCCAAAAGCTCCTCGTGGCTGTAACCGTAGAGATCGGCGGCCCCCTGGTTGGCCTCGACGTGGGCCAGCGTTTTGACGTCAACGACGACAATGGCTTCGGATACCGCATTGAAAAGATGTTGGTACCGCTTTTCGGTGGTTTTGAGTTCCCGGGCCCGTTTTTTCGCGGCAATCCTGAGCAACCGGATCCAGGAAAAAAGCGCCAGAACCAGGATCAAAAACAGGCTGGTCACCACCACCAACTCTTTGTCGGAAGGATAGGTCCTGCCGATTATGGAACCAAACCATTTGTCATCGATTTGCTGCATTTCTTTTGGCGATATCCGGGCAAAACCCGCCTCGACGAGCCTTAGCCCGGCGCTGTCCCCTTTTTTGACGGCCCGGTGAAACCAGCCGGCATAAAGCGGGCGGGAATCTTTGAACCGGTTCTGGAGCCCGTATTTATAGAGGAAATACATGGCTGGAGGCTTGTCCATGACAAATACGTTGACCTTGTGCTCTTTAGCCGCCTGGATGATGGCCTTGTAACTGGGAAACAGCATCAGGTGGGTCACGCCGTGGCTGCGCAGCATGTCAACGGCGGCATCCCCTCTCTTGGCCGCCACGGGAAAGCCCCTGAGCGAATCAATATTGGTTATTCCTTTGATTTCCTTGTTAAAAAATACAGGCACTTCGATTTTGGCATAGGGTTTTGCGAAATCGAGCCATTTTAAGCGCGCTTTGGTCTTGAATGCCGTATCGATGACATCAAATTTCCCCGCCTTCATGGCCTCTTGCGCACTGGCCCAATCCATGCCGGTGATGTCGACCCGGATACCGGTCTTTTTTTGCCAAAGACGCCACTGGTCCACTAGTATGCCTTGCAGGACGCCGTTGGCGCCCACAAAGCTGTAAGGCGGGTAGTTGTTGTCCGTTACCACCCGGATCGTTCGGGGAGCCGACTTGCCGGCATCCATCCCGTAGGCGGCCACGCTCACGGCTAAGGCCAGAAATGAGATTCCCAGCACCGGGAAAAAACGGCGCCGCCTCAAACTTTTCCCCCAGTGGCGCCAGCGCCTGGGACGGGTCCATCCGGATTCGATCTGATCAACGAGAAAGGCCATGACGGGCGACAACCGGGGTTTTTCCATGCTTCCAAATCTCCTGGATGGTTCTTGAACCGTATAATCCCCCCCAAAACCTGGACAGCCCCTTTAGCACGATGGTGCAGAAGTATACCAGAAAGCACGGAAAATCAAATACGAATCCGGCCGTCATGATTGAGTTTTCTTCCATCTTGTGTTTTCATGCTTCTGCTGGTAGAAAAAAACTAAATGACGCCTATAACCATATAGTCGGGGCAGTAAAAGCAGGATGACCGTTTTGGCGTCCTGCTTTTACTGCCGCCAAAACGCAGAGACTGTGCGTCCCCATGATCCATCAATTGCTCAATGTGGTCGCCCCGGTTTTCCTCGCCATCGCCTCGGGCTGGAGTTGGGTGAAATTGGGTCGTGCCTACGACGTTTCCCTGATGAGCGCGCTGATAATGACCATCGGCGCCCCATGCCTGATCTTTTCGACGCTGAGCAGCCTGCACCTCTCCCCCCATCTGTTGGGGCAGATGGGGATCGCGGCGGTTGCCGTGCTGGCCATCTTCGGATTGGTCGGCGCCGGCGTGCTTGGTGCTTCGGGCATGCCCCGGCGCGGCTTTCTGCCGGCGCTGATGTTCGGCAACAGCGGCAACATGGGCTTGCCGCTGTGTTTGTTTGCCTTCGGCAAACCGGGGCTTGCCCTGGGCATCGTGATGTTTGCGGTGGTCAATACCGGGCAATTTACGCTCGGGGTCTGGCTGTATTCGGGAGCGCTTTCCCCCGCGGGTCTGTTCAGGATTCCCATCATCTACGCGGTGCTGCTGGCCCTGGTCTTTCTCGCGGCCGGATGGAGCGTACCGGTCTGGCTGGCCAAGACCACGCACCTGCTGGGCGCCTTCACCATTCCGCTGATGCTGATGACGCTGGGGGTTTCTCTGGCCCGTCACCGGGTGGTCAATTTTCGGCGTGCCATTTCGCTTTCGGTATTGCGGCTGGCCGTGGGGTTTGGGGCCGGCGTTTTGGTGGCGTCGTTGATGGGCTTCACGGGAACGGCCCGGGGGGTCTTGATCCTCCAGAGCTCCATGCCGGTGGCCGTCTTCAATTACCTGCTCTCAGAGCGCTACAACCGTAATCCGGCGGAAATCGCCGGACTGGTGGTGACATCCACCATGCTCTCGCTGTTGACCCTGCCCCTGCTGCTGCATTTCCTGATTTGAGAACATGTATGGGCCTCCCCCTCCCGGATCAGCGCGCGGGCCGGCGAGCCGTTCAGGCAAAATCCGGATGAAAGAGGCCGCGGTATGGACGGCCGCGGGATTATCCGGCGGCGGCCACCATGGCCCTTACATTTTCAATGCCGGCGTTGGCCGGAATATCGCATCCGGATTGAAGGATGAACCCGTCGGGTCCGATTTTTTCAATCAGGTTTCTGCTGTAATCGTAGACGGCATCTGGGGTCCCGAAAGCCAGAAGAGACGCCGGGACATCTCCCATGATACAGGCATGCCCCTTTAAAATTGCCTTGGCCCTGAAAATATCCGTGTCGCCGTCGAGAGCCACGATGAGCTTTGCCTTCGGAAACCTTTTAAAGGTCTCCAGCGCCCGATCCCAGTTCGAATCCAGGTGAAGCAGCGGGACGAGCCCGGCCTCGATCACTTTGTTGACCAGGTGGCTGAAATAGGGCCATACGAACCGGTTCCACATGGCCGGAGAGATCATGCACGGGGCCGTGCGCCACCCGCCTATCCAGACCGACGGGTATCCCTTGGCCAGTGCGTTGGCGATGACAGGACCCGACAGGTGGGGCAGCATTTCGTTCATGACCGCCTCGACCTTGTCCGGAATCTCCACCAGATCCATGAAAAACTTTTCGAGGGATCTTCCCCCGCACAGCAGTTCAAAGGGCAGGGTGATATCCCCGCCGCTGAGCACCGGGATACCGTTTTGGGCCCACAGGCCGGGAACATCCACCGGCTTCTGGTTTTGAGGCAGCAGCTCCGGCACGGCATCGGCGAAAATGCGCCGGTCCAGGTAATCCTTGAAAAACGGCTTCCAGCCAAGGTCCAGGATGGTGTCGTAATCCCGCCGGTCCAGGATCTGGGTTTCCACCACCTGCCACAAGGCATTCCCGGGCAGGTCGGCACCCGGCACCTTCACCTTGGCCCCGAACAAATAGCTCAGCCCGTAAGCGGAAAAAGACCCGTAATTGATGGCATCGCCCCCGCCCAACAGGTTGAAGGCATCGATCATGGTTTGCGTGGCCTTGGCCGGCGAACTGATGAACTCGGCCATGAGGGTGCCCGTTGCACAGGCGGCAAAACCGGCATATTCCACCACCACCGGCACCCTGTCGGTTTTTTCAAGGCAGACGGCCCGCCGTATGCTTTCTTTCCGTTTGGATAGAACACCATCTTCTCCCATAAAAGGCTCCTGCTGGTTTTTCCCGGAAAACGGATTCGATTCAAACCGGCGGATCATGTCCCTGCCGGGCGGCCGTATCTTATCATGACAAGCGCAAAAAACCGATAAGAGGATTGCCGTGAATTAATTTCAACATTTTCCCCTGTGGGTTTAGTGCCTTACCCTTGGAATCCTGCCAAAAGAAAACAAGATTTCTAACCATGATTTTTCACTAACGATCCTTTCCTACAGCCTTGGTGTGGCATGGCC
>JBJKSK010000037.1:0-7586 GCA_046704125.1 Desulfobacterales bacterium
ACGTAGGCCTTGGCGCTGGCGGTGATGATGTCCGGGTCGGCGCCTTTTCCCAGAGACAGCAGGCCGTTTTCTCTCAGCCGGACGGTGACTTCGCCCTGGGCGTCGGTGCCGCCGGTCAGTGCGCTGACTGAGAAGCGCAGCAGTTCGGATTCGGTGCCGGTTAGCTTGGCGTTGGTGTTAAAGGCCGCATCGATGGGGCCGTTGCCATAGCCTGCACCCTGCACGGGACGTCCGTTTACGAAAAGCTTCACGCTGGCCATGGGAAGCACGGTGGTGCCGGCGATGACATGCAGGTAATCCAGGGAAAAAAACTCTTCGGTGCGCAGGATGCCCTCGGTGACGATGACCTCCAGGTCTTCGTCGACCACGTGCTTTTTCTTGTCGGCCAACTCCTTGAATTTCCCAAAGACCAGGTTGAGCTCCTCGTCGGAAAGATCGTAGCCCATATCCTTGAGATGGGATCGAAGCGCATGGCGGCCGGAGTGCTTTCCCAGCACCAGTTTGCTGGTGGAAAGCCCGATGATCTCGGGTTTCATGATCTCGTAGGTCATGGGGTTTTTCAGCACCCCATCCTGGTGGATGCCCGCCTCGTGGGCAAAGGCGTTTGCCCCGACGATGGCCTTGTTGGGCTGAACCATGATACCGGTGATCATGCTCACCAGCCGGCTGGTGGGCCAGATCTGCTCGGTGTGAATTCCGGTGGACACGGGAAGATAGTTGGGCCGGGTGTGAAGGGCCATGGCCACTTCCTCCAGAGACGTGTTGCCGGCGCGCTCCCCGATGCCGTTTACCGTCACCTCGGCCTGGCGCGCCCCGGCGGAAATTGCCGCCAGCGTATTGGCCGTGGCCAGCCCCAGGTCGTTGTGGCAGTGGACGCTCAACACCGCCTTTCCCATATTGGGGGTGTGGGATTTGACGTATTTGACCAGTTCTGAAAATTCGCCGGGAATGGCATAGCCGACCGTGTCCGGCAGATTCACCGTGGTGGCCCCCGCTTCGATAGCCGCCTCAAAGACCTGGCAGAGAAAATCCCGGTCGCTGCGCGATCCGTCTTCCGCGGAAAACTCCACGTTGTCGGTAAAGGTCTTGGCATAACGCACCGCTTCCACGGCGGCAGACAGCACCTGCTCCCGGCTCATGTTGAGCTTGTATTTCAGGTGAATGTCCGAGGTGGCCAGAAAGGTGTGAATCCGGGGTTTGGCCGCATGCTGTATGGCAGCCCAGGCCCGGTCGATATCCGGTTTCTGGGTCCGGCACAAGCCGGCGACCTCGGCCTGTTTGAGCTTTCCCGCGATCTGGGACACGGCCTCGAAGTCGCCTTCGCTCGCGGCGGGAAAGCCGGCTTCGATGACATCGACGCCCAGTTTTTCAAGCTGGGTGGCCAGGCGCAATTTTTCTCCAGTATTCATGCTGGCCCCCGGGGACTGTTCCCCGTCTCTTAACGTGGTATCGAATATGACAATGCGGTCAGTCATTTTGTGTTCTCCATGCGTAAAGTGGTTCATGTAAAAAAGCGTTTCTCGCAAAGCCGCCAAGGAGACGCAAAGGGCGCAAAGCCGTTGGTCCAACGAGCCGGTAGAAAGCCAAAACCCCTGTGCGAGTTTGGCGTTTACTTTGCGTCTTGGCGAGAAACGCCCTTCTCTGCGGCCTCTGCGCCTCTGCGAGAGCCATTTTTTTAAGACTCACGGAGCATGGGCCGCAGGACAGGGGCCGGAGCGTGTCCTGCGGCATTGTTTCCTCGTTTCATAGTGTATCCCTATCCAATCAGCATGGAGTAAAAAAAATTAAGACCATTTTCTCGCAGAGACGCAGAGAGAAGAAATTAAAGAGCCTTTGCGAGTTTTGTGTTTCCCTGGCGTCTTTGCGAGTAACTTTCTGTGACCTCTTTACCGTTGCAGGAAACCACTTCCTTGGCCAGCTTGTATTGGAAGCTGTCTGCCAGCGCCTGCCAGCTGGCTTCGATGATATCTTCGCTCACCCCGATGGTGCTCCAGATCGCATCCTGGTCCCGGGACTCGATGAGCACCCGCACCCGGGCGGCCGTGCCTTCGCGGCCGTCGATGACCCGCACCTTGAAATCCACCAGGCGCATGGCGTCCAGATCGGGAAAGAAGTTTCCCAGCGCTTTTCGAAGAGCGTTGTCTAAAGCGCTGATCGGGCCGTGGCCTTCGGCGGCGGTGATTTCCTTCTGGCCGCCCACGGCGATTTTGATGGTGGCATGCGCGGTGCAGGGCTGGTCTTTGTCCTTTTCGACGGTAATCCGAAACGATTCCAGGTCAAACAGCGGGCAAAACTGCTCGGTGAGCCGTTCCACGAGAATCTTGAACGAGCCGTCGGCCACGTCAAACTGGTAGCCCTGCTGCTCCATGTGCTTGATCTCGGCGACGATGCGCTGGCTGTCAAATCCGTTTCCGCCTAGCTCGATGCCAAGCTCCCGCGTCTTGTACTCGATGTTGCTTTTCCCGGATAAATCCGAGACGAGCACCCGCCGCGCGTTTCCCACAAGTTCCGGGTCGATGTGCTCGTAGGCTCTGGAGTCTTTCATGATGGCGCTGACATGAATACCGCCTTTGTGGGCAAAGGCGCTTTTTCCCACAAAGGGCCGGGCGTTTAGCGGAATCATGTTGGCCGTGTCGCTGACATAATGCGACATCGTTTTGAGTTTTTTCAGGTTTTCCGGCGGGATGCACCAGCGGTCCATCTTGAGGCACAAGATGGGGATGATAGAGGTCAGATCCGCGTTTCCGCAACGCTCCCCGTAACCGTTGATCGTACCCTGAACCATGACGGCCCCGGACTGAACGCCGGCCAGCGTATTGGCCACAGCCAGCGCGCAATCGTTGTGGGCGTGGATTCCCAGACGCACCGGAAAAGTCACTGTTTCTTTAAACATCCGGTTTACCGCCCCCACGGCCGCCTCAACAGTCGACGGCAGGCTGCCCCCGTTGGTGTCGCAAAGCACCACGGTGTCGGCCCCCGCGTCGACGGCGGCCATTAAGGTCTGCAGCGCATAGCCGGGGTTGTCCCGGTAGCCGTCGAAAAAATGTTCGGCATCGTAGATCACCTCCCGGTCGTGGTCCTTGAGAAAGTGAACCGACTCCCGGATCATCTCCAGGTTTTCTTCCAGGGTGGTGCACAAAATGTGTTTGGCGTGCAGATCCCAGCTTTTGCCGAAAATGGTGGTCACCTTGGTGCCGGCGTCTATCAGGGCGTTTAAATTGGCGTCTCTGGAGGGCGAAATCCCGGGTTTTCGGGTCGCGCCAAAGGCGGCCACCTTGGCCGTGTGAAACCGGCTGCCGGCCGCCTGCTGGAAAAACTGCATGTCTTTGGGGTTTGAACCGGGCCACCCCCCCTCGATGTAGTGTACGCCCAGATCATCGAGCCGCCTGGCGATTTTGAGCTTTTCCTCGGCAGTAAAGGTGATATCTTCCCCCTGGGTGCCGTCTCTGAGGGTCGTGTCGTAAACAAGAATCGGTTCCATGGTGTCCGTCTCCAGCGAAATAACCGGAATATGATTGGATAAATCCGGGTGCCGGTAGGATCTGCTCCAGGCACCCGGGTAAAGACCGCCCGGTTTTTCGGTCAGTCTCTTCGGTTTTCCGGGCGCAGGGATCGAACCGCGGCTCCGGCTTTCCACATTTCCGAGTTGTGGATGGTTTCAAGCTCCTTGTTGAGCTTGGCTCTATAATCGGCGGCGCTGTTGGCCTCCAGCACGCGCCGGGTTTCCTTGCCCGAGACCACAGCCTGGTAAAGGTCGTCAAAGACCGGAGCCACCGCGTCCCGGAATCTGGGCGCCCAGTCCAGAGCGCCTCGCTGGGCCGTGGTCGAACAGTTGGAAAACATCCAGTCCATGCCGTTTTCCGCCACCAGGCGAATCAGGCTCTGGGTGAGTTCCTCAACGGTTTCGTTAAACGCCTCGCTGGGGCTGTGCCCGTGTTTTCGAAGCACCTTGTATTGGGCCTCCATGACGCCTGCCAGACATCCCATGAGCACGCCGCGCTCGCCGGTCAAGTCGCTGTGCACCTCCTTTTCGAAGGTGGTGGGAAACAGATATCCTGAGCCGATGGCGATTCCCAGCGCCAGGGTGCGCTGCCTGGCGCGGCCCGTGGCGTCCTGGTGGACGGCGAAACTGGAGTTGATGCCGCTTCCGGCCAGGAAGTTGGTCCGCACGGTACGCCCCGAGCCCTTGGGGGCCACCAGGATCACGTCCACATCTTCAGGCGGGACGATTCCGGTCTGGTCCTTGTAGACGACGCCAAACCCATGAGAAAAATACAGCGCATCGCCGGCATTTAAACACGATTTGATCACCGGCCAGGTGCTGACCTGCCCGGCGTCGGAAAGCAGGTTTTGAACCACCGTGGCCTTTTGGGCGGCTTGCTCGATGGGAAACAGCGTCTGTCCCGGGACAAACCCGTCGGCCACGGCCCGGTCCCACGAGGCCGATTTTTCGCGCTGGCCCACAATCACCCGGATGCCGTTGTCTCGCAGGTTCTGGGCCTGGCCCGGTCCCTGGACGCCGTAGCCGAGAACGGCCACAGTCTCGTCTTTTAGTACTTGCCTGGCCTGATCCAGGGGGAATTCATCCGAAGTGATGACTTCTTCCTCGACGCCGCCGAAATTGATTTTTGCCATGATGTCTCCTTTTTATGATTCACGATTTACGATTCACGACCTACCGTTTTTGGGGTCCCGAAACAGCGCGATGATGCCGGTCTTGGCGATTTCCTGGATGCCGATAGGCTTTAGCAGGCCCAAAATGGCGGCCAGTTTTCCCTCGTCACCGGTCACTTCAAGGGTGTAGTGCTCCGGGCCCACATCCACGACCTTGCAGCGGAAAATGTCCACAATGCGAAGGATCTCGGCCCGGTGCTCGGCCAGGGCCTTGACCTTTATCAGAGCCATTTCCCGGCCCACGAACTTGGAACCGGTCAGTTCGTGGACCTTGATGACGTTGATGAGTTTGTTGAGCTGTTTTTTGATCTGTTCGACGATGGGCTGGTTGGCTTGGGTGCAGATGGTGATCCGGGAGATCTGGGCGTCGGTGGTTTCGGCCACATTGAGGCTTTCGATGTTATAGCCCCGCCCGCTAAACAGGCCGACGATCCGGCTCAGCACTCCGGGCTGGTTGTCCACCAGAATGGAAAGTACGTGTTTTTCTTCGTCCATGACTCTTATTCTTTCCTGGGCTTGAAACGGTTGTCGGTTTACACCAGCAGCATCTCGGTAATGGGGGCACCGGCAGGCACCATGGGATAGACGCTTTCTTCCCGGGCCACGACAAAATCCATGACGACGGTCCCCGGCGTTTCCAGTCCCCGGCGCAACACCTCGTCGACTTCCTCGGGCCGTTTCGCGCGAAGGCCAACGGCGCCGTAGGCCTCGGCGAGTTTGACAAAATCCGGGGCGTGATCCATGCAAGTGCACGCATAGCGTTTTTCGTAGAACAGCTCCTGCCACTGGCGCACCATACCCAGGTAGCCGTTGTTTAAAATCATCACCTTGACCGCGATTCCGCACTGGACGGCGGTGGCCAGCTCCTGGATGTTCATCTGGATGCTGCCGTCGCCGGCGATATCGACCACGATCCGATCGGGACAAGCGATCTGGGCGCCGATGGCCGCCGGCAGGCCGAACCCCATCACGCCCAGGCCACCGGAGGTGATAAAGTGTCCGGGCCGGTCGAAATGGTAGTACTGGGCGGCCCACATCTGATTTTGGCCCACCTCGGTGGTAATGATCGCATCGCCGCGGGTGAGCGCGTAGAGTCTTTCCACAACGTACTGGGGCTTGATGACATTGGTTTGCACATAGGCCATGGGATTGGCGCTTTTCCACTCGTGGATTTGATCCAGCCACGGGCGGCGGCGCTGGGCCAGATCGCCGAAATCGATATCTTTTATCATCCGGTTGAGATGTTCGAGGCTGATTTTGCAGTCGCCCACCACGGGGATGGTCACCGGAATGTTTTTTCGAATCGAGGTGGGATCGATGTCGATGTGAACGATCTTGGCCTGTGCGGCAAAGGCGTCGGTTTTTCCCGTTACGCGGTCGTCAAAGCGCACCCCGATGGCGATCAGCAGGTCGCAGGCCCCCGTGGACATGTTGGCCCGGTAGGTGCCGTGCATGCCGATCATGCCCAGCCACAGCGGATCGGATCCCGGAAAGGCTCCCAGGCCCATCAGGGAACTGGTCACCGGGATCTGGGCGCTGCGGGCAAGGGCGGTCAGGGCCTCGGCGGCCTTGGACAGCACCACCCCGCCTCCGACAAAGATCACCGGCGCCTCGGCGGTGGTGATCAGTTTGATGACCTTTTGAAGCTGTTTCATGTTGGGCTGGTAAGTGGGGTTGTAGGCCGGCATCTTGACATGCGGTTCCGGCTTGTAGTTGATGACGGTCTTGATGACATCCTTGGGCAGATCCACCAGCACCGGTCCCGGGCGCCCGGAGCGTGCGATGAAAAAGGCCTCCCGCAGGCTGCGCTGCAAATCCTCGATGTCTTTGACCAGATAGTTGTGTTTGGTGCACGGCCGGGTGATGCCCACGATGTCAACTTCCTGGAAGGCGTCGTTTCCAATCAAATGCGTGGGGACCTGACCGGTGAGCACCACCAGCGGAATCGAGTCCATGAAGGCAGAGGCGATGCCGGTGACGGTGTTGGTGGCCCCGGGCCCCGAGGTGACCAGGCAGACCCCGGTTTTGCCGCTGGCTCTGGCGTAGCCGTCGGCGGCATGAACCGCCCCCTGCTCGTGCCTCACCAGCACGTGTCGGATGTCGGTTTTCACCAGTTCATCGTAGATGTCCACCACCGCGCCTCCGGGATACCCGAAGATGGTGTCCACGCCTTCGTCTTTGAGCACCTGCATGAGAATCTGTGCGCCGGTGAGTTTCATGACTGCTCCTGAATTTGCTAGTGGCTTTGAATGATGGTTTCAACAATTCTTTATGTCGCTTTGTCTCTGCGGCTAGAGATGGCATTTTACCGGACCACCGCGCCCTGGCTGGCCGAGGACACGCAGCGGGCATAGCGGGCCATGTAGCCGTGTTGGATCTTGGGCTCGGGTATACGCCAGGCGCTTTTCCGGGAGGCGATTTCAGCCTCGGGGACCTTGAGCGTGACGGTCTTTGCCGCGATGTCGATGGCGATCCGATCCCCTTCTTGAACCACGGCGATCGGCCCTCCCTGGGCGGCTTCCGGCGAGATGTGGCCCACGCACGCCCCCCGGGTGCCTCCGGAAAACCGGCCGTCGGTGATCAGCGCCACCTGGGCGTCGAGCTTCATGCCGGCGATGGCCGCCGTGGGGGTGAGCATCTCGCGCATCCCGGGGCCGCCCATGGGGCCTTCGTAGCGGATCACCACCACATCTCCGGCATGAATCGACCCTTCCAGGATGGCTTTGGTGGCCGCTTCCTCGGAATCAAAGACCCGGGCCGGACCTTCGTGGGCCATCATTTCGGCACAGACCGCCGACTGCTTGACCACGGCGCCTTCCGGGGCCAGGTTGCCGAAAACCACGGCCAGCCCGCCCTGGGCGTGATAGGGGTCGTCGGTGCGACGGATCACCGCCTGATCCAGGATTTTGGCG
>JBJKSK010000038.1:0-3412 GCA_046704125.1 Desulfobacterales bacterium
GGTATATGCAGCAGCTCCCACAACGTGCCGTCTGAAAGCAGCTGGCTGGATAGAATCCGCCGTGAAGATTCAACCGGCACGCGTTCCACGACAGCCGCACCGGCCCCATCCCCAAACAGGATACACGAACCGCGGTCCTGCCAGTCGATATAGGGGGACAGCACCTCGCCGCCAATGAGCAGGGCCGTTTTGACATCGCCGGACCGGATGAATTTCTCAGCCGTTACCAAACCGTAGACAAACCCGGAACAGGCCGCGTTGAGGTCCATGGCCCATGCCCTGGAAGCCCCGATTTTTTGCTGCACCCAGCACGCCGTGGAAGGGATCTTGGTGTCGGCGCTGCAAGTGGCATAGAGGATCTGATCGATCTCCTCGGGTCTTTTGCCTGCCATTTGCATGGCTGCCAAGGCAGCGGCAGCGCCCATGGAAGAGTTATGTTCGGCGGGGTTGGAAAGATCCGAAAAACGCCGTTCGATGATTCCGGTACGCTCCCGGATCCAAGCATCACTGGTTTCCTGGCCGCATGCAGCCACTTCCCGGGCGATATCGCTGTTGGTTACCCTGCGTTTCGGGAAATTGACGCCCGTTCCGGTGATCCTTGCTCCGAATTCCATGGATAAACCCCTGCTCCCCTCCCTGTTGCGTCGCCATCGGGTGAGGAAAAAGACCAGGATTATTCCCGCACACCGATCTCGGGAACTCCCGCAGGTCTGAACCAGACGTGCGGGAATCCCGGACAACCAATTCAGGAAAACTTCTGTACAAAGTCGATGGCATCCTTGACGGTCACTAGTTTTTCCGCGTCTTCGTCGGAAATTTCCACATCAAAAGCCTCTTCCATGGACATGATCAATTCCACTAAATCCAGGGAATCAGCCCCCAGATCGTCCACAAAGGAAGCCTCCGGCACAACTTCGCTGAGCTCGACGCTGAGTTTATCCGCAATGATCTTTCGGACTTTATCCTCGATTGACATAACCAACCTCCTCTCTTTCCGGCCCCGGCAGGCGCTCGCACCCGAATGGCGTTTACTTTCGAATGCGAGGTTAAATCGAGCCGCAAGCTAAGTTAACTTATTGAAAATAAATGAAATATATCTAAAATTACTCACCGTTACAGCCGCGTATCAAGTAATGGATCTCCACCTTCTTGTCAAGGCCTTTTTTCCGATATTTCCCCTTACGGGCGGGAAAACCGCAAACCCTCGGTTCCGGCAGGGATTTGGGGCCTCCTGGCCCGAGTCTTCACTCATAATTGACAAACAAACCGCCCAGGGGCACCACCCTTCCGGACAGCGGCCAGATGATCTGGTTTTCTCTCAGACAGGCCATTTTCCTAGGGCTGATGCCTGTTCCGGCATTTGACAATCCTGTGCTATTGTTTTATTGATTTAGGTCGCACTTGAAAAGCGGCCGGGGCTATGAGAGCTCCCGACAACCATGAAACCAACGAGGTGTATCATCGAAATCATCACCACCGCCCGAGAAATGCAGGGAAGATCCGACCGGCTTCGCGGTGAGGGCAAAACCATCGTCTTGGTTCCTACCATGGGATTTTTCCACGAGGGCCATCTTTCCCTGATGCGCAAGGGTCTGTCCATGGGAGACGATCTGGTGGTCAGCATTTTCGTTAACCCCGCTCAATTTGGCCCGGCAGAAGATTTCCACGCCTACCCGAGAGATATAACCAGGGACCTTCCTCTGGCCAAGGAAGCCGGCGTAAGCGCCGTTTTTACGCCCCGCTTGGACGAGGTCTACGGCAACGGCTTTCAGACCACGGTCAACCTGGAAAGCCTTCCCAACCATCTCTGCGGACTTTTTCGGCCGAGCCACCTTCGCGGGGTGGCCACCATAACCACCAAGCTGTTTCACATGGTCAAGCCCCATGCGGCCGTTTTCGGGCAAAAAGACTACCAGAAGTTGGTGATCATCAGTCAACTAGTCAAAGATCTCAATTTCGGCATTCAGATCGTGAGCGCCCCCATCGTTCGTGAACCCGACGGTTTGGCGGCAAGCGCCCAAAACGCCTGTTTGAACCCTGAGCAGCGGCGGGCCGCACTTTCTGTCTACGCATCGCTTCAAACCGCCAAGCGCCTGGTATCGGAGCGTGTGACCGAGGCCGCGGAAATCATTAAAATCGCCAGATCGCTCATTGAAGCCCATGCCGATACCCAAATCCAGTACATTAACGTCTGCCATCCCGAAACCTTAGAGGACTTGCCGCTGATCGAAGAACCGGCGCTGATGGCCATAGCCGTTACCATAGGAAAGACGCGTCTGACCGACAACACGATCTTGAGGCCGCCATCGTGACGCGGCCCCGTTCCCGGATCAGACTTGAATTGACCCTAAGTGACTTAACCGTTACGAACAGCCACACACCGGCGGATGGCTGGCCACGGGTCTTTCTTCACTTCAAAGGAGACCCCGTTTATGGACAATGAACAATTTTTTTTCACCTCGGAATCCGTCACCGAAGGCCACCCCGATAAGGTGGCTGATGCCGTATCGGACGCCATTCTCGACGCCATCATGGATCAGGACAAAAACTGCCGGGTGGCATGCGAGACGCTGGTGACCACGGGGCTGGCGTTTATCGCCGGAGAAATCACCACGGAATGCTATGTGGACATGCCTCAAATCGTCCGGGACACCATCCGCGAGATCGGTTACCACTCTTCCCAGATGGGCTTTGACTGGCGGACCTGCTCGGTGATCACCAGCATCGATCACCAAAGCCCGGACATCGCCCAGGGGGTTTCCGCAGGCCATGGATTGTTCAAAGACCAGGGAGCCGGCGACCAGGGACTGATGTTTGGCTTTGCCTGTGATGAAACCCCGGAACTGATGCCGATGCCCATCATGTATGCTCACAAGCTGACCAAACGGCTGGCCACGGTACGCAAAAACGGGGCGCTGGATTTTCTCAGACCCGACGGAAAATCCCAGGTCACCGTCGAATACGCAAACGGCACTCCAAAACGCATCGATACGGTCGTGATCTCTGCCCAGCACAAACCGGACGTAACCTATGAAGACCTCAAGGAAGCCATCATCGAGGAAGTCATCTGCAAGGTCATCCCAAAAGAAATGATCGACGGCGACACCCGCTATTTCATTAACCCCACGGGGCGATTTGTCATCGGCGGCCCCATGGGCGACTGCGGGCTGACCGGGCGTAAGATCATCGTGGACACCTATGGCGGACAGGGAAGCCACGGCGGCGGGTGTTTCTCCGGCAAGGATCCTTCCAAGGTCGATCGAAGCGCCTCCTACATGGGCCGGTATATCGCCAAAAACATCGTGGCCGCCGGGCTGGCCAAACGGTGCGAGATTCAAGTCGCCTACGCCATCGGCGTGGCGGAACCCGTTTCGATCATGGTCGATTTGATGGGCACCGGGAAAATCAGCAA
>JBJKSK010000039.1:0-4371 GCA_046704125.1 Desulfobacterales bacterium
CGGATGTGGTTGCACGACTCGGGGGTGATGAATTCGCGCTGCTGCTGCCGGAAACAAACTTGAAATCCGCCCAAGTAGCCCTTTCTAAAATTCAACAAGATATTTTAATCGAAATGAAATTTAACGATTGGCCCGTGACTTTGAGTATCGGAGCTTTGACATGTGTTGACGCAACGCCCCGGCCACGTCAACTCATCAAACTGGCCGATGAATTGATGTACTCTGTAAAGTGCGACAACAAAAATTGCGTCAAATACGCCATCTTCTCCGAGTCATCCGGCGGTAAAATCAAAGGCGTGGGGTGACTTCGGACTAAACTGCCTGTCGGGAAACGCCTCTTCCGACCCGGGCGTCATTTGCCGCCCTTTTTGACGTAATTGATGGCAGAGCGCCCGGCCACCGCACCTTCTCCCACGGCCACGCTGATCTGGAGAAACCGGCCCACACAGTCCCCGGCGGCAAATACCCCCGCGATGTTGGTCTTTTGTTCGTTATCGACTTCCAGGAACAGGCCATTTCGCGCTACGCCCAGAGAGTATGCGAAATCCATGGATGAGGCCTGGCCCATGGCCACGAACAATCCGTCGACGGTTTCCTTGCTGCCGTCTGCAAAGACCACCCGTTCCAGGCCCGGATGGCCTTCCAGGGAAACGACCTGGGCGTTGCGCAGCTCAATGCCGGTCTCTTCTAGGCGCTGGAGAAAAGCCTCGGTCATCGACGGCTGCCTGCTCTGGGTGCAAATGATCACGTCGGGGGTATATTGGGTCAATTCCATAGCCTGGTTGGCGGCAAAGATCGCCTCTCCCAGGACCATGACTTTTTTGTTCCGGAAGAAAAAGCCGTCGCAGCTTACGCAGTAAGAGACTCCCTTGCCCTCGTAATCGGAAATGTTGTTCACCCCGGGTTTGACTCGTGTCACGCCCGTGGCCAGAATGACTGCACAAGACTGGATAGTCTCTCCGGATTCAGTAGTCACGGAAAAACGGCCGTCATCGGTTGGATGGATGGCCAGCGCCCGGTCGCAGCGCAGTTGGGTGCCAAACCGCTGGGCCTGCCGGCAGCCCCGGGCAATCAGTTCTTTTCCGGAGATGGTCTCGGGAAAACCGAAATAATTGTCGATGTCGTAATCCCCGGCGACCTTGGGTTCGCAACCTAAAATCAGGGTGCGCATGCCGGCGCGGGAGGTATAGATGGCCGCCGATAGACCGGCGGGCCCCTGCCCGATGATGACGATGTCAAATCGGTTCATGGTATTTTCTCCTTAAAAAGCAACATCTTAAGATCGTATCCAGATCAGGCTTGCGCCACGATTTCATAGTCGAATTGGATGGAGGCCACGCCGCGCACGGTGGCGGCCACCGAACAATATTTTTCCTGGGACAGCCGGATGGCCTGTTCCACGCCAGCCGGCGACAACCCCTTGCCGGAAAGCCGGTAATGGACATGAATCGTCTGGTAGGCCCAGGGAGGCTGCTCGGCGCGCTGGCCGTTGATCACGATTTCCAGCAGGGTCACCGGGGTGCGTTTTTTGGCTAGGATTTCCACTACGTCCACCCCGCTGCAGGAGGCCAGGGCCACCAGCAGCATCTCCGAGGGTTTGACTCCGATGCCGTCTTTCTCGCCGGAAAGCACTACCGAGTGATTGCCCGAATCGATGCCGACAAAATTCAATCCATTGATCCATCGAACCGTTGCCTGCGGCATAACACCTCCTCTAATTGATCCATATCAAACCCTAATTTACCAAGGCAGAAGGAAAATCAAACGAACCGTCCGACCCGGGGGCTACTGGATGATCCGAAGCCACACGCTGGAACCAATGGCCCAGATCAGCACGACAAAGGTGAGTCCGGCAAGGCCCCGGGCCAGGTTCCGGTGAAAAAAAAGTTCTTTTTTTCGATCCTGGTAACCGAGAACATAGCCCAGGGCGACTCCTGCTGCCATCCCTGCGCCGTGGGCCCAGTTGTTGATATCGGGCACCAGAAATCCGAAGACGACGATGGCAATGGCCCATCCGCCCACCTGACGGTAGACGGCCTGGCCATAGAGGCCCCCCCGGCTTTTTCCGTAATAGATGGCGGCTCCGATCAGTCCGCAGATAGCCCCTGAAGCACCGATGGTCAAGGCGACGCCGGCCATATAGGAGAGCCAGAAGCCGAATATGCCGCTGACCGTGTAAATCACGAATGTGCGAGAGACTCCATACTCGGAAAGGACCAACGGGGCGATCTGCCAGAAGGCCAAGAGGTTGAACCCGATATGAAAGATGCCGCCGTGCAGGTAATTGGCGGCTACCAGAGACCACCATCGGCCCAGTTGAACGATGGGATAGGTTCCGGTGGCTCCCAGAAGCACCAGGCTGCCAGTGGATGGGGCCAGCAGGGTCAACGGGTTGAGACTCAGGCCGGGCATTCGCGGATCCAGCGCCAGCGAGACGATATACATCAGGATGTTGACCGCGATGATGGTCCAAACAAACTGGCCGGGGTCACTCAAGGCCCCGGCCAACAGGGTGTGTTTCCACCAGGTGCCGGGGCGGCGCAGGCCGCAGTGGGGGCAGGCGGATTCATCCCGGCTGATGAGTTTTCGACAGCCCGGGCACAGTATGGAGTTTCGTTTGGGTGGATTCATAAGCGTTTCACGCAAGGCCGCCAGGTTTAGATACTTCAAATTTCAGATAGGCTCGGCACAGCGCTGCCGGCGCAATCAGATCTTAGACGTAGTTATAGATTTCGTACTCGGTTTTACAGCCAAGCAGCGCATCGACTTTTTCTTGAATTTCGGAGCGCTTTTTGTTGAGCACCCATTCGTGCCAATCGGCCACGGACTGCCAGGTGCTAATGACCATGTACTCGCCCGGGCGATCCACGCGCATCAGGGTTTCACCGGAGATATAGCCCGGCAAATCCATCGCCATGCTGCGAAGTTGTTTGAGCAGTGGTTTGAGTTCTTTTTCCTTGCTTTCTGGGACATTGCGTCGGATGATGATCTTAACCCCCATGGATAAACTCCTTTCTGTCGAAAAAGAAGCTGTTTAAAAAATGGAAAAGAGAAGACCAAGTATAAGAAAAAAATCGGAAGTGCTGTTGGCAGGACTTTCCGGATAAGCCTCGAGTTACTATAGGAGATATAGGGCTGCACTGTCAAGGCAAAGCATCTGCCAATTGTTCCAGCGGGCTGCCGTTTAACGGGGTTTTCATCGACGCCATCAACGGCAGCGATGAATGGACGAGGCGGCTCGATACGTGTTTTCTCATGGGTTGGCAAGGGCAAGACCGGTGATTGACATTTTCCGTTGAAATTTTATAAGCTGCATATTTTCCGGCATTGATGTCAGGACGGCCCTAAAAGTTAAGGAGCAAGTTTTCATGAGAAATATTTTGGTCACGGGAGGCAGGGGATTTATCGGAACCAACTTTATCCGCTACCTGCTTGAAGAAAGCCGCTTTTCAGGAAACATCATCAATGTGGACAAACTCACCTATGCCGGAAATCCGGAAAATCTGATCGGTTTCGAAAAGCGCTTTGCCGGCCGTTATGCCTTTGTCCGGGCCGATATTTGCGATCTGAGCCGGATGCGCGAGGTCTTTGAGACTCACCAGGTGGATACGGTGTGTCATTTTGCCGCCGAATCCCATGTGGATCGGTCCATTTCGGGTCCCGGCGCCTTTATCCAGACCAACATCGTTGGCACCTTCAACCTTCTGGAATTGGCCCGGGAGCGGGGCAGCCACCTGGAACTGTTTCACCATGTCGGCACCGATGAAGTCTTTGGCAGTCTTGGTGCCGAAGGGTTTTTCAGGGAAGAGACCCCGTATCGGCCAAACAGCCCCTATTCGGCTTCAAAGGCCGCATCCGATCACCTGGTGCGGGCCTACCATAAGACCTACGGGCTTCCCGTGACGGTCACCCATTGTTCCAACAATTACGGACCGTATCAGTTTCCCGAAAAGCTCATTCCGCTGGTGGTGCTAAACGCCCTGGCGGGAAAAACGCTTCCGGTTTACGGCGACGGGAAAAACGTGCGGGACTGGCTTTATGTGCGCGACCACTGCCGGGCCGTCTGGCAGGTGATGCAAAGCGGTCGCCGCGGACACACCTACAATATCGGCGGGCATAACGAAATGCAGAACTTGCAGGTGGTCGAGACCATCTGCGATATTCTCGACGAGATTCCCCGGCATCGGCTGAGCATGCCCCGCCGGGAACTGATCCGGTTTGTCAAGGACCGTCCGGGCCACGACCGTCGCTACGCCATCGATTTTTCAAAGATCAAAGACGCTCTGGGCTGGATGCCCGAGGAATCCTTTGAGACAGGCATCCGAAAGACCATCGCCTGGTACCTGGAACAGGCCGACTGGCTTGAAAGGA
>JBJKSK010000040.1:0-7789 GCA_046704125.1 Desulfobacterales bacterium
GTCCGGCGCTGCTGTGACGATAACGCCCCGGCTTGACATCAGAGGCGGCCATCTGTAGATTAACACGCCTTTTTCAAACCGGGACCTTGTTTCTCCCGACTCCATCCTTACTTTGGGCTGAAATTAATCAGGGGGCGATTGTTTTGCGAAAAAGCCGTCCTCACAGGAGAATGGATGAACTGCCAGGGCGCATTTGACGGTTTGGCCTGGATGCAAGAGGCCGGCAACTATCTGACGGACCGGTGCCAGCGCAGCGTGCTGTTTTGGGATGTGCTGCGCCGCCGCGGCGACAATTATCTCAAGCACCTGGAAGCCGGACAGCCTCCGGTGCTCATCTTTGACTATGAAATGGTGGCAGACGGACGCACGTTTTCGCGGCCGGTCAATTACTCCATGGTGCGTATCCTCGATCGCCGGGAAAAAGCACGCCGAAGCTCGGCGCGCAGCCGCTCCAGGGATCGCCGGGTCACACAGCTGAAAACCACCTCCTCCCCGGACAAGGTCCGGCCTATCGTGATAATCGATCCACGCGCCGGACACGGACCGGGCATTGGCGGATTCAAAATCAACTCCCAGATCGGAGTGGCGCTGGATTTCGGCTATCCGGTTTATTTTATCCTGTTTTACAGGGATCCGGAACCGGGTCAGACTTTTGCCGATGTGCACCAGGCCGAAATCAAATTTCTGGAAACCGTAGCCAGGCACCACCCCCGGGCGCCCAAGCCGGTGGTTATCGGCAACTGCCAGGCCGGCTGGGCGGCGGCCCTGATCGGAGCTCAGCGGCCCGATGTCACCGGCCCCCTGGTGTTTAACGGATCACCTCTGTCTTACTGGGGAGGGCTCAAAGGCGCAAATCCCATGCGGTATCGCGGTGCGCTGTTTGGCGGTGCCTGGCTGACTTCGCTTTGCTGCGATATGGGAAACGGCCGCTTCGACGGCGCCCATCTGGTGGCCGGCTTCGAGGATCTAAACCCGGCCAACACGCTATGGTCCCAGCCTTACCACCTGTATGCCAACCTGGACTGGGAGGCGCCCCGATTTCTTGATTTCGACAAGTGGTGGGGAGGGTATTTTCAGCTTAACGCCCAAGAAATTCATTTTATTGTCGATTCTCTTTTTATTGGAAATGAGTTGGAGCAGGGAAGACTTCGGCTCGACGACGGAACTCAGATCAATCTCAAAAGCTTCAAGGCCCCTATTTTCATCTTTGCTTCCGGCGGAGACAACATCACGCCTCCGCCACAGGCCCTAAATTGGATCTACAAGGTCTATGGCTCGGCGGAAGAGATCCGGCGCTGCGGGCAGGTCATCGTCTACATGGTGCACGAAAAAGTGGGACATCTGGGTATCTTTGTTTCGGGCACCGTCGCGCAAAAGGAGCACCGGGAGATCATCGGGAGTCTGGAGATGATCGACTATCTAAGCCCCGGGCTCTATGAGATGGTCATCGACGGCAAGCCATCGCTTCCCTGGCTTGACGACTACCAAGTGCGCTTCGTGCAGCGTGAGATGGAAGATATCCTGACCCTGGATGACGGCATCGAGGACGAGGAGGCCTTTTTCCAGGCCAGGGCGGTTTCTCGCTTCAACGATTATGTTTACCGCAACCTGGCCAGACCCTGGGTGCAAATGGGGGTCACCGAACCGCTGGCTGAAGCGCTTCGTCAGATCCATCCGCTTCGCATCGCCAACTACGGCTGTTCCCATCTCAATCCCTGGTGCTGGCCGCTTCCCGTGCTGGCTAAAGCCGTCAATACCAACCGCCATCCGGTCAAAGACGACAATTTTTTTGTCGGGTTGGAAAAAATGTTTTCCTTCACCGTTGAAGTGGGTCTGAATCTGTTTCGGGATCTGCGGGATCTCAGCCACGAATTCTGGTTCAGAACCATCTATGACCTTACCTTTTCAAAAACCTGGTTTGTCCCAACCGGTTCGGCCACTTTTTCAGCGCCGGGCCGATCCGACGCATCGGCACCTGACAGTGTCTCGGTGCGCCAAGCCGAGGTCCGGTGGGGTTTTCCCGAGGCCTTGGTGCGCATCGTCATCGCCCTGATTCGGGCCGACCAGATGGTGGACAGGCGCCAGTTTGAGGCGGCCGTGGACATCGTAAAGACCCATCCGCGGCTGCGTCGTTTACCGCCCGGCCGGTATCAGGCGATAATCAAACAACAGGCCCGCATCCTGGAAAGCGATATGAACCTGGCTCTGGCCGGTTTGCCCCAACTGCTGCCCACCCGCCAGGAGCGCCTTGAGGCTCTGAGAATGGCTCGCCATATCGTCAGAGCCGGTGTGGGGGATGCGGCGGCGTCTTCTGCGATGCTGGATCGCCTGCACGCGGCCTTGGGCGTTCCGGTAGCCGCCAACGCACCTGGTGCTTGACACGCTGGTGGCTCCGCAGTAAATATCGCTTCAAGGATGGTCGTTTCGTGTGCGAAAAGAGTTCAAAGTCATTCCTGCGCCATTTCCCCTGGACCATCCAGCCTGCGCTTCACGGAAAGGCAGACAACTGCCTTCGTCTTTTAACCTGTAACCACAGGAGCATCGCGATGAAGCGAAAAACCGAATCGGCTAAAGCCGGGACACGCCAGGAACCGGAATCCGAAAAGAGCCTTAAAAAGACTTATCTAAAAAGCCGCAATGCCTGCAAGGTCACCTTCCGGCTGGCCTGGGAGGCCGCTTACGACGCCAAACAGGTGTGTATCGTTGGCGAATTCAACGACTGGAACCCCACCGCCACGCGCATGAAAAAGTTAAAAAGCGGTGAGTTCAGCGTCACCCTGGAACTGGAACCGGGCCGGGAGTACCAGTACCGGTACCTGATCGACAACACCCGCTGGGAAAATGACTGGGGCGCAGACCGCTATGAGGTCAGCCCTTTTGGCGACTGTGAAAATTCCGTGGTCATCGTTTAACCGCGGCCCCGGTGTGTCCGTTTGCCGCCGTTTCGGTGGATTCTGAATCGAACACATGGGCTAAAGCCGCCAACCGATCCAGGATCTATTGCCAGACGATGCCATGGAAAAACAAAACCGTTTAAACCCCACCGGCCGCCGCCCGATGATTCTGGCACCGGCGGGCAGTCGCCCGGCCTTTTTGGCGGCCATCGCCGCCGAGGCCGATGCCATTTACTGCGGCCTGAAGCAATTTTCCGCCCGGATGGAAGCGACCAACTTTTCCATAGAAGAGCTGGCCGCCTTGACCCATTTGGCCCACGAGAAAGGCATCCAGGTTTATGTCACCTTCAATTCCCTGGTAAAACCCGGCGAACTGACCCTTGTGGGACAGCTTATCGACAGCCTCAATCGGGCGGTGCATCCCGATGCGCTGATCATCCAGGATCTGTCCATCGTCGAGTTGGCCGCGCAGGTGGGGTTTTCCGGGCAGCTGCATCTGTCGACGCTGGCCAATGTGAGCTTTCCCGCGGCCTTGTCCGAGGTGGGGGAAAAGCTGGGGGTGCACCGGGTGGTGGTGCCCCGGGAACTTTCCGTGGACGAGATCCGAGAGATGGCCAAATCCTGTCCCGAGGATCTGGAACTCGAGGTCTTTATCCATGGCGCCTTGTGCTACGGCGTATCGGGTCGCTGCTACTGGAGCAGCTACATGGGTGGAAAAAGCGGGCTGCGTGGGCGTTGCGTGCAGCCCTGCCGCAGAATCTACACCCAGTCGAAAAACAGAGGACGGCTGTTTTCCTGCCAGGATCTGAGCCTGGACGTGCTGGTCAAGGTCCTGGCCGAGATTCCCCGGGTAAGCACCTGGAAAATCGAAGGGCGGAAAAAAGCGCCTCACTACGTCTATTACTCCGTTCAGGCTTACCGGATGCTGCGCGATCAAGGCGGGGACCGCAGCACCAAACGTGCGGCCTCAGCGCTTCTGGAGCGGGCGTTGGGCCGGCCCGCAACTCACTATCGCTTTTTGCCCCAGCGGCCCCAGAACCCGGTGACTCGAAGCGGTGAGACCGGATCCGGGCTTTTTGTGGGAAAGGTTCAGGGGCCACGGGAAAAACCCTATCTGACCCCCCGGGAGGCGCTGCTTTCCGGCGATGTGCTGCGCGTCGGCTATGAAGACGCCCCCGGACATGCCGTGATCCGGGTCGGCCGGGGGGTGCCCAAAGCCGGGCGGCTGTTTCTATCGTTTGCCGCCAAGGCGCCGGTTGTCGCTGGTACTCCGGTGTTTCTCGTCGATCGGCGGGAAACGGCGCTGGATCAGATGATGGCGCGGCTGGAAACCGACCTGGCCCGGATTCCGGAACGCGTCGCACCGGAAAGCCGTTTTGTGGCTCAGATGCCTCGGTGTGCCTTGCCTTCAGGAAGGGTTCAAGAGATCCGGGTGATGCGCATGCCGGAGAAACCTGTGCCGCCATCGGCTACCGGGCTGTGGCTTTGCGAAACCCTTTTTCAAAATCGCATATCCCCTGGTCTGGCCTCAGACGCCTGGTGGTGGCTGCCGCCGGTGCTTTGGCCTGACGGGGAAAAGGCGCTGCGAAAAACCGTTTCTCAGGCTCTTCGCGCCGGTGCGCGGAAATTTGTGCTCAACGCCGCCTGGCAGATGGCGCTTTTTGCCACCCCGGAAGGCCTGGATCTGTGGGCCGGCCCCTTTTGCAACCCGACCAATCCCCTGGCGCTTACCGGTTTGGCCAAGCTGGGGCTAACCGGCGCCATCGTGAGCCCGGAATTAGGGGTGCCCGATTTTCTGGACCTTGTCCGGCACAGCGTGCTGCCTTTGGGCATCGTGGTTTCGGGAAACTGGCCGCTGTGTATCTCCCGGGCGCTTCCCGAGACCTTGAGCCTTGATGTGCCTTTCGACAGCCCCATGGGCGAGCGGGCCTGGGCGCATCGATATGGGCAGAATATCTGGGTTTTTCCCAACTGGTGCGTGGATATCACGGCCCATCGCCGTCTGCTGGAAAAGGCCGGTTACCGGCTTTTTGTCCATATCGATGAGCCGGTGCCGCCACAGGTGGCGCTAAAGTCCAGACCGGGGCTGTGGAACTGGAATCTGGATCTGAAATAAATTTTTGGCCGCCAGGAGCCGCAAAATACACAGAAATGCCAACCGGATGAAGGAGCGGTCCATGAAATTTGTCGTAATCGGCGCAGACGCGGCGGGAATGAGCGCGGCAAGCCGTGCCAAGCGAAACGATCCCGACATGGAGGTCATCGTGCTGGAAAAGACCTCGGATGTGTCCTACAGCGCTTGCGGGATGCCCTACAACATTGCCGATGCCACCCGCGGCATGGACGATCTGGTGGTGCGACCCGCAAACGTGTTCCGGGAAAAACAGGGCATTGACGTGCGCACCGGCCACTGCGTCGAGGGAATCGATGCCTCCCGGGGAAAGGTTTTTGGCAGCGCGCAGGGCGCCGAGCGCTTCGAGCTAAACTATGACCGGCTGCTAATTGCCACCGGCGCCTCGCCGATCTGGCCTCAAATCCAGGGCGTCAAGCTTCCCGGAGTCCTGGCCTTAAAGAGTCTGGCCGACGGTCGGCGCATCAAGCAGGTCATCACCGAGCGTGAGGTAAAAACCGCGGTGATTCTCGGGATGGGCTACATTGCCATGGAGATGGCAGAGGCCTTGCGAAGCCGCGGTATGGCGGTGATCATGGTCAAACCCAGGCCGCGCGTGCTGCCCTGGATGCCGGAAAAGATGGCTGCCGAACTGCAGAAGGAACTGGAAAAAAATGCCGTCACCCTTTATCCGGGACAACCGATCGAGGGTATCGAGAAAGGCAAAAACGGCCTTCGGGTGGTTTGCAGAGACGTCTGCCTGGATGCGGATCTGGTGGTTGTGGCCATCGGGGTGACTCCCAACAGCGATCTGGCCGCTGGGGCCGGCCTCAAACTCTCGGTGGATGCCTCCATTGCCGTGGACCGGCAGCTCAAGACCGTGGACGAGGCCATCTTTGCCGCCGGCGACTGCGCCGATGCCTTTCACGTGGTCACCGGTCAGCGCTGCTGGATTCCCCTGGCCCTTCGGGCCAACCGGGCCGGCTGGGCTGTGGCCGACAATGTCTGCGGAAAGTCCGTGGCGCTTGACGGGGTGGCGGCAACCGCGGTGTTCAAAGCCTTTGATCTTCAGGTGGCTCGCACCGGCTTGACCGTGCCGCAGGCCTCAGAGGCCGGTTTTGACCCGGTGCAGGAATTGATTCAGACCCGATCCCGGGCTCACGCCCATCCCGGGGCGGCAGCCATCTGGGTCCAGATGGTCGGTGACCGCCAAAGCGGGCGTCTGCTCGGGGTGCAGATGCTGGGCCGGGAAGGGGTGGCGCATCGGATCAACGCGGGGGCCGTGGCGCTGCATGCCCGGATGACCGTGGAGCGCTTTGCGCAGACGGATCTGGCCTACGCACCGCCCTTTGGACCCGTTTGGGATCCCCTGCTGACGGCGGCCAACCAACTGCTCAAGAAGATGTAGGAAAAGGACTGGAGAGTGGAGTGACCATGAAAAGCTACCGAAAAGAACTCTGGTTTGACATCCCCACCCGGCGGGCTTTTGTCAACATCACCGGCCAGGTGCAGGCGTGCCTGATGGAAAGCGGGATCCGGGAAGGGCTGGTGCTGGTCAACGCCATGCACATCACCGCGTCGGTTTTTATCAACGACGACGAGGCGGGTCTGCACCACGACTACGAACTCTGGCTGGAAAAACTCGCCCCTCACGAGCCGGTTTCCGGTTATCGCCACAATGTCGGTGAAGACAACGCAGACGCCCACATGAAACGCCAGCTCATGGGCCGAGAGGTGGTGGTAGCCGTCACGGAGGGCCGGTTGGATTTCGGCACCTGGGAGCGCATTTTTTACGGCGAGTTTGACGGGCGCCGCAAGAAACGCGTCCTGGTCAAGATCATCGGCGACTGAGCCATCCGGCTGTCAGCGCGAGCGCTTTTCCCAGCCCAGGTCCCACGTCCTGAAAATGTTCATTCATTTCAGATTGTTGCACGCTTTCCCGGGCCAACCTCGGCCCGCCCAGGATGGCCCAATTATTCTTGACACTGTTGTTTTTCTTGTGTCATAGTCGCAACTTCGGGTTATCAGCGGCATCATTTTTTTCTTAGCCCCGCTTCTTGCTGTCTAGTACCTGAAACCATACATCATATGGCTTTACCTGGCTTTCTTTGAACAAGGCGCTCAACCGTGCAAAGGACAGGAAAACAACCATGAGCAACCCCAATCCCGTAGGTTCTGTTTTAGTCGTTGGCGGTGGGATCACCGGTATGCAGTCGGCACTGGATCTGGCTGAATCCGGTTACTACGTCTATCTGGTGGAACAGTCGCCGGCCATCGGCGGCATCATGGCCCAGCTGGATAAGACCTTTCCCACAAACGACTGCTCCATGTGAATTATTTCCCCGAAACTGGTCGAGGTCGGCCGGCATCTCAACATCGAGCTTCTTACCCTTTCCCAGGTCATGGCCATCGAGGGAGAGGAGGGGAATTTCACCGTAACCGTCAAGCAGTCTGCCCGATACGTGGACATGGACAAGTGCATTGCCTGTGGCACCTGCGCCGAAAAATGTCCGGCTAAAACATCGGATGAATACAACGAAGGGCTTTCCAATCGCAAAGCCATCTATGTGCCTTATCCCCAGGCCGTGCCCCTGAAATACGTCATCGATGCCAGCCGCTGCATCTATCTGCAGAAGGGAAAATGCGGGGCCTGCGAGAAATTTTGTCCCACCGAAGCCATCCGGTTCAAGGATGAGGAAAAACAGATTTCGCTTCAGGTCGGTTCGGTCATCGTCACGAGCGGTTTTTCCGCCTTTAACCCGGTTGGGATGGACAACTACCAGCA
>JBJKSK010000041.1:0-3967 GCA_046704125.1 Desulfobacterales bacterium
GCCCCTGGATTGACCGGGCGCCAGGCTGTCCAGGGCGCCGCAATGAACCAGAGCCCGGGCCTCGTCTTTGGCCGGCTGGGCGCGGGTCAGGAAATCGTTTAGGCCGTTAAACGGCGCTTTTTCCCGCTGGGAGATGATGCGGTCCATGGTGCCGGCCGTAAGTCCCTTGACGGCCATCAGGCCCACCCGGATCTTTTTGCCTCGGCCGCGCCACCGGATGTCGCTGCGGTGAACATCGGGGGGCAGGATGACCGCCCCCAGCCGGCGCGCCTCGGAGACATAGGCAAAGGTGCTGTAAAAGCCTCCCTGGTTGCTGATTACCGCGGCCATGAATTCGGCCGGAAAGTGAACCTTGAGATAGGCGGCCTGAAACGAAACCCTGGCGTAGGAGGCGCTGTGGGGTTTGCAAAAGGAGTAGCCCGAAAAACTCATCATCATGGACCACACCGATTCGATCTGATCATCGGAAACGCCGTTTGCGCGGGCTCCTGCAACAAAGCGCTCCCGGTAATCCTCCAACTGGTGCAGGCGGTCTTTTTTGGACATCACTTTTCTCAGGCCGTCTGCTTCGGCATCGCTGAATCCGGCCAAAGCCATAGAGGCCCTGGAAACATCCTCTTGGTAGACCATGATGCCGAAGGTTTCCTCCAGCACATCGGTCAGCAGGGGATGAATAGGAGACCAGGAACCGCCGTGGAGCCGGCGCAAGTACTCTTGAATGCATTCGTTGGCGGCCGGCCGGATGATGCTGGAGTGGATCACCAGGTGCTCGAAATCGCCCACGGCCGCCTTTTGCTGCAAAAGCCGCATGGCCGGACTCTCGATGTAAAAGCAGCCCATGGTGTGGCCCAGGGCCAGGGCGTTTTGGGTGTCGGCGTCGTCTTCTGGCTCCCAGCAGTTTTCTTCCAGGGGTTGGCCGTTGCCATGGACATTTTTGATCGCGTCACGGATGACGCCCAGGCTGCGGTTGCCCAGAAGGTCGATCTTGACCAGGCCGGCATCCTCCACGGCGTCTTTTTCCCACTGCAAAATGGGTACCCCTTTGGCGGCGAGTTGTACCGGCACGTAGTGGTCGATGGGATCGGGAGTTATCACCACCCCGCCTGGATGAACAGACAGGTAGCGCGGCGTGCCGATGAGCTGCTGCGCCAAAGCCAGAATCCTTGGCCAGGGGTGTACAAACTCCAGGGCCTTGGCTTCGGGGCGCTGCTTCAGGTCGGCCAACAGGTCGGCCTTGGCCGAGGTGAGCCGCCAGAACCAGGGCAGCCGCTTGGTGACCCTGCCGATCTCCGAGTCCGTCAGCCCGAAGACCTTGGCGGTTTCGCGCACCGCCATGCGCGGCTGGAACAAAATGTGGCTGGAAACCATGGCGGCTTGGGGACCAAAGCGGTCAAGCACGCCCTGGATGAGTTCATCGCGTTCGTCCCAGGCGAAATCCACGTCGATATCCGGCAGGTCCTTGCGGCCGGGGTTCAGGAAACGGCCGAAGTACAGATTATGCTTGACCGGGCAGACATTGGTGATGCCCAGGCAGTAGGCCACCAGGGAGGCGGCTCCGGATCCCCGCCCGCAGGTGCGCGGATTGTGTCGGACGATATCGTGCACCAGAAGAAAATAGCTGCAGAAGTTCATGCCCTGGATAATACCCAACTCGTGCTCCAGGCGGTCCACTACCGGTTCGGGAAGATCCCGGCCGTAGCGCCTCCTGGCACCGGCGTAGGCCGTTTCCCGCAGGACTTTTTGGGGAGATCGCCCCTTGGGGTCCGACCACGGAGGCATCACCGTTCCAAAGCTTGAGCCTGTAAAGGTGATCCGTTCGGCCAGGGCAAAAGTGTTGGAAACGGCCTCCGGGCAGACGGCAAAACGCCTGGCATACTCATCCGGGCCGGCCAGCCAGGCGTCTGCCGGTGCGATATTACCGGCATCCAGCCGTTCCAGGCTGGTGTTGCCGTGAATCGCCCTTAGCAGCAGGTGCAAATCGTGGTCCTGCGGCTGCAGGAAAAACGCGCCCGGCGTGGCCACCAGGGGGCATCCCAGAGCCCGTGCCGTGCGGCGCAGGGGATGACCGGCCGGCAGCGGCGTGCGCGGCATGGCCGCCGACACCCGGACGCCGGCGGCATGCCAGCTTTTTAAGCTATCGGTGTTAGAGGTCAGCACTTCCAGGCCGGCGGCAAGCTGTGGAAGATCGGCCGCGAGATCGAAATCCGGTTGCATGTGGCGCCTGGTGAGCAGCTGGCACAAATGCCGGTATCCTGACGCATCGGCTACCAGGCAGACCGCCCGCAGGGAGCTTTCTGGATCGGTGATTTCCGCGCCGACGATGGGTATGATGCCTTCTCGCCGGCAGGCGGTTAGAAAAGGCCACAGGCCGTATAAATTGTCCGTGTCGGTTAGCGCCAGGCGTTTATAGCCTAAACCTCGGGCATACCGGCAAAGCTGCCTGATCGGCGCCGTGCCCCACATAAGCGAGTAGTTGGATCGGATGGTCAAGGGGATCATTGCGTTATCCGAAAAAAGGCGATGCCATAAAGCCGGGCTGGATCAAGGCTTCAGGCGCACAGACGCCCCATCCGCACGGCCGGATCGCCGAACCGGTCCCGGATCTTGTCCATGACAGAGACGATCTTTTCCCGGCGGTCGTCAAGCCTGCGTTCGTCTTCAAACAGGGACATCTGAGCCGGCGGATAGACCAGGCGGTCGCAGATCAGGCGCAGGTGGCGAATGCGCACCCGGCGCTGCCAGGCCGCGTACAGGGCGCGGCAAGCCAGGGGAAACAGGGCTAGTTCATTGGCCGTGGGAGGCTTTACGCCTGCCTGGCGAATGCATCGTCCGCCGTCGCTGTAGTCCACAAAAACGCTCACCCGCCTAGCCGCCCGGCCTTGCCGGCGCAGATTACGGCCTGCCTGTTCCACCAGGGCGTAAAGGACGCCTTTGATCTTTTCGGGCGAGTGGCTGTCGGTTCCAAAGGTGTGGTTCAGGATCACCTTGGGAGGCCGTTTGCCCACCGGTTGTACCTCGGTGGTGTCGATGCCGTGAAGGGTCCTGGACAAAAAATCGGCCCGGTTGCCAAAAACCTCCTGAAGGTGGGATATCTGAAGCGCCGTGACCTCACGGACGAGGGTCAGGTTAAACTCGTGTAACCGGGTGACATCGTCACCTTCAATTCCCGGGATCAGGGATATGGACAGCGGCGCCAGAAGAGCCTCTTCATCACCCTGGGTGACGATAAACTCGCCCAGGGGTTTGACCAGGCGCGAGGCCACCTTAGCCACCAGCTTATTGCTGGCCAGAGACCAGATGGGGTCCAATCCAAGACTCTTTCGCGCCTGGTTTCGCATTCGCCAGGCCACATCCACGGACGGACCAAAGATGCGGCTTGTACCGGAAGCATCCACAAACAGGTGGCCGTCGTCTACTCCAGGCTCGATTAACGGTGAATAAGGCAGGGCCTGGCGAAGCAGCCCGGCCATGGCCTGTTCGTAACGCGCTGTATGGGGCGGCAAAATGAAGGCGTCCCGGCACAGGCGGCGGGCACGCTCCAAAGGCATTTGTTTGCGCACCCCGAACTGAAAGGCCTCTTCACTCATGTCGTAAACCGTGGCCCGGGCGGCTCCTTCGGGAGCGATAATCACCGGCCGTTGCCTCAGCCTTGCATCCGTCAGCCGCTCCACGGCCACGGCAAAGTCGGCCACATTGATATGGATGATGGATCGTTCCATTATCGTTTATCGATGTAATTGGGCAATGCTCTGTGGTTTATTGAAAATCCCTGGTTTTCCAGCTGCTCCATCAAGAGGCGGGCATTGCGGGGAGCCTGAGCGCGGACGTGGTTGTTGAAAAAGATAGCTGTGGTACCGGCCTTTTCGGTCATCTTGGGAATGGTATCCGAACTCCAGGCGTGAAGTTCCGACGGGCTGTAATTGTAGTCAAACTGCTTTTGCATGTTGCCCGAACGCCAGCCCCGGGT
>JBJKSK010000042.1:0-3602 GCA_046704125.1 Desulfobacterales bacterium
GTCCGGGTGGTCGACGATTACCACCCGGACTGGGAAACCTGGCCGCATTTTGTTCCGTGAACCACTGTCGCGGGTTTGGAGAGAGTCGCTTTAACCGATTCCATCGCCGTTGAGATCCGCGGCGGCGAGCATGTGGTGATCAACGCTTCTACGGCGCCGATCATCTATAACAAAGGCGCCAGCGTGCTTCGCCAGGTGGAGGGTTTCATCGGGAAAAAATCTTTTCAAGAGGGACTGCGACGCTATCTTGCCGCGCATGCCTACGGTAACGCCAGAAGCAGTGATTTCTGGCAGGCCTTCGAGGATGTCTCCGAGGCACCCGTCACGGCCATGATGAAAACCTGGGTGGAGCAGCCCGGCTATCCGCTGGTCACGGCGCGCCGGCAAGACGACCGATTGTTTCTTTCCCAGAAACGTTTCACGTTTCTTCCCGGCGATTCCGACCAGACCTGGAAAATTCCCGTGACCGTAACCGTTTTCCGGGATACGGGGCACAGCGATGAGATCTCGGTGCTCATGGAGCAATCCGAGACAGCTATCGAACTGGACCGGGGAGCCATGGCTTACAAGGTCAATTCCGGACACACCGGATTTTACCGGGTCTATTACGAGGACCCTGAAAACTTGGCGGCCTTGCACCGCCGGGTGTCTCATATGGTGCTTTCGGATCTGGATCGCTGGGGAATAGAAAACGATTTGTTTGCCCTGCTCAAGGCAGGACGGTTGTCCATGGAAAACTACCTGGCCTTTCTTTCGGCCTACGATGCAGAACAGGCTTTTTTGCCGCTGGCCAGCCAGGCGGCCAACCTGTTTGAGCTGTTTCGCGTCACCATCGGAAAACACCGCGTCCAGGTGGCCCAGGCGGGCCGGAATCTTTGCCAGCGGGTGCTTGATCGAATCGGTATTGACCCGGATCCGGAAGAATCCCACGCCACCTCGATTCTTCGGGAACAGCTCGTGTGGCATGCCGCCCTCTATGGGGCGGAGGCGATCACCGGCGAGCTACAGGAGCGGTTTCATCGTTTGACCCGGGGAGAATCGGTGGCTCCGGACATGATCAAGGGCGCCATGCAGGTCGGGGCCTTTACCGGTGGGAGCCAGGCCTTCGAATGGCTCGATGACCGGTTTCAGACCACTGACAGCGAGCATGACCGGATGAATGTGTTAGTGGCCCTGGGTGCCTTTACCGATACCGCCACAGTGCAAAAGGTCCGCGACTATATCCTTGACGTGGTGCCTGAGCGCAATACCTTTATCCCCGTGGCGGCCATGGCCGCCAATCCCTTTGCCGTTTCCGGAATGTGGGAGTGGTTTGGGACTCATTTGGCGTCACTGGAAAAGATGCATCCGCTGCATTACGAACGGATTGTGGCTGCGGTCATCGGCGCCTGCGGTCTGGAACGGCCCGAGGAGGTCAAGGCTTTTTTCACCGATTACATGGCCCAAAAATCGTTGGCCCGGGAGGCCATCGGCATGTCCCTGGAGCGGCTGGAGATCCACCTGCGCCTTCGTCAAAGCTAACAGACTGCCAATAGCCCGATTTTTCGCAACGCGCGCAACGGATTTTCAATTTTAGCCATTTGGGTTGTGGGCGCGTCCCGCCTTGGTTATCAGGTGCCGTGTTCATCTTTTTGTGGGGGCGGCAACGGTCCTAAGGGCCGCGTTTCGGCTATTGTCTGGTCTGTTGAGCTGGGAGCGGCTGCTCCGGGTGCGCCGCTGCCGGGGGCTGAGAATCGTGGCAGGCTGGATAGTGGCTTTCCGGCCTACTTGACGCGGCGGATGGCATGGGTGTTCCGCAGCCGCTCCCACAATGATTTCAAGATGACAAAAACCGCCTCGTCCGGGTCCAGATTCCGCCTGCCGGCTTTCTCGCAGCACGATTGGATCAGCTGCTGGTTGCCGGCCCAGACCCGGAAATCACCCTGGATATAAACGCCAAGCGACATTCCCGAGTCTGTCAGAGCGGTTTGGGACATGTTGCTTAGCTGGGATTTTTCCCGAAGGCTCAACCGGCCCATCAGAAGATCCACGGCCTGATCCACGGTTTCGGGAAGCTGCAGGACAGCGATGCCCGGTGTGTCTTGCCCGGGAAGGGGAAACGGGTCATAGGCGGCCGGGTTGGTCATTTCCAGATGGATGACGGTTTCAAGAACCTCAACGGTTTTTTGGTAGATGTCCGGATCACTGCTGGCCCGCGGGCCGGCCACGTTGAGGGTTTCAATCCGGTTTCGGGAAACCCAGCGCTGGACTTTCTCGGCGGCGGCAAAACCCCCATGCAGCAGCAAGTCCATATGCAGCCATGGCCGGTGGTGGGTTTCGGCAAAATCCCGGGTCAACGCCGATCCACCGGTCAGCGGGCCGTGGGAAAAAATCAGGGTGCCATCCGAGTCGATGACATTTTGCTCGGTGCGCCGTGGGTAACTCTGGGACGGCAACTCCTGCAGGCGGTATTGTTTCGCAAGCGGCCCGGACTCGGTTTTCCTTCCCTTTGGGATCCACCCGCCATGGGCGATGCCCATGGCGATGGCTACATCCAGGGCGGCTTGATCCGCTCCGGTTTGACCGCCGGAGACGATTTTTCGAATCATCAAAAAGCGTCCTTTCTGGTTTCTGGTGCTTGCCTTTTCCCGAGTTTTTTAATAGCATTTTTTATCTATTATCACAATGACGACCAGCGGTGGATTTCCGTGTCTAAACGCGTCTTGATCAGATTCCTGGCTGCTGATGCGCCATCGTCTGATTTGCGCGGTGCATTTACTCCAGAAAGAAAGTCGAAATGGAACCGATTCTTTTCGAGATTTTTTCCGACTACGTCTGACCCTGGTGCTACTTCATTACCGGGCGTATTGAACGACTGAGGCAGACTTTTGACATCAAGGTGCGCTGGACCGCGTTTCCCCTGCACCCCGAAACGCCGCCCGAGGGCCGTTCCCTGGAGGACCTGTTTGCCGGGCGTTCCGTAGACATCCCGGCGATGGTTCAGCGTTTGAGCCAGGTGGCCGCCGATGAGGGGCTGGCTTTTGGGAAACGCACCCACACCTACAACAGCCGCCTGGCCCAGGAACTGAGCAAATGGGCCGAGATCCAAGGCGTGGGCGATGCGTTTCACCATGGGGTGTTTCACGCCTATTTCGCCGACGGCAAAAACATTGCCAGACCAAAGGTGTTAGCCGGTATCGCCGAGAACAAGGGGCTTGATCCTCAGGAGGCTATCCGGGTGCTGGAACAGCGCCGCTTCAGCAGGGATGTTGATTTGGACTGGACTCGATGCCGTACCTTCGGGATTCAGGCCGTGCCTACCTTCATGCTGGCCGGCCAGCGTCTGGTGGGGGCGAAATCTTACGAGGATCTGACCCGGTTTGTGGAAACAACACGGGAAATGTCCCCGATCCAGTAGATCCATTGCAGGCACTGTCAGACCATCGGACGTCCTTACCGGGCGAACAGGCAGACGAATCATCAATGACCGCTGAATCCTTTCGGCACATGTGCATCATCAATATCCTGGATGGCTTGCGGGACGGCCTGTCGCATTTTTCCACCCAAAACCGAGCCGCGGTCATTTACGCCATCGGTGCTAAGGACCCGATTTGCATTTATGA
>JBJKSK010000043.1:0-4657 GCA_046704125.1 Desulfobacterales bacterium
GGCAGCAACTCGATATTTTACAGCGCGTCTTGACCCACCGGGTGATGATTATCACCGGCGGGCCCGGAACGGGAAAAACCACTCTGATTCGCTCGGTGGCCGCGATCTTCGAGCTTTTCGGAAAGCGCATGGCGCTGGCCGCTCCAACAGGACGCGCTAGCCGGCAGCTGGCCGGGGTGACGGGGAAAAAAGCCGCCACGATCCACAAACTGCTGGGCTATCATCCGATGGAGGGTCTTTTCGAAAAAGACCGGGACAACCCGCTTGAAGCCGACGTGGTGATTGTGGACGAGGCGTCCATGATCGATACGGAACTGATGTTTCATCTGCTCGAGGCCGTTTCCATGCAGGCCGTTGTGATATTGGTGGGCGATGTCTTTCAACTGCCCTCGGTTGGGCCTGGAAACGTTTTGGCCGACCTGATCGCATCGGGCCGGGTGCCGTTTTACGAGTTGAGCGAGATTTTTCGCCAGGACGACCAAAGCGCCATTGTCACCAACGCCCACAAGATCCGCCGGGGCGAGCTTCCTGACCTGGAGCCGGAAAGACAGGACAGCCCCTGTTCGGAATTTTACTTCATTGACCGGGCGCATCCCGATGCCATCGCCCAGACCGTGGTAGAGCTTTGCCGCCACCACATCCCCCGGCGTTTCGGGTTTGACCCCTTCCGGGACATTCAGGTGCTGACTCCCATGCACAAGGGAGAGACGGGGACCCACCGGCTCAACCAGCGGCTCCAGGCGGCGTTGAATCCCGTGGAAGAAAAGCGGGAAAGCCTCCGGGGATTTCGGGTGGGAGACAAGGTGATGCACCTGAAAAATAATTACTTCAAGGAAGTCTTCAACGGGGATATCGGCAGGGTTCAAAACGTGGACGGAAAGCAGGGCCACCTCGGCGTGGATTTTTACGATCGGATCGTCACCTACGAGGCGGACGAGCTCGAAGCGCTTTGCCTGGCCTATGCCATCACCGTTCACAAATCCCAGGGATCCGAGTATCCGGCGGTCATCGTGGCGCTGAGCACCCAGCACTATCCCATGCTGCAGCGAAACCTCTTATATACCGCCGTCACCCGGGGAAAGTCCCTCGTGGTGCTGGTGGGAGCGCGCCGGGCGGTGGAAATCGCCATCGGTAACGACCGGCCGGGCCAGCGCCTGTCCTGGTTGGCCCGGCGGCTGCGCGCCGGCCAGGACTTGATGCGGTTGTGACAACGGGAAAGAAGCCTGTCGGAAAAAGCCGGCGCAAGCCTCTGGCCCGTCAGATGGAAAGGCGCATCAGCGCCTGAACCACCTCTGGATCAAATTTTACGCCGGCGCCGAGGTGGATGAATTGCCTCACTCTTTCCTTGGGCCAGCTTTCCCGGTAAGGGCGCTCCGAGATCAAGGCGTCATAAACGTCGGCAACGCAGAGGATCCGGGCGCCCTGGGAGATATCCGCCCCGGCGAGCCCCCCGGGGTAGCCGGAGCCGTCAAAGCACTCGTGGTGTTGCAGCACCAGAGGAATCGCATCTTGGTACGCACTGACCGGTTCGAGAATGCGCGCCCCGGTTTTGGGGTGCTGCTGGACGATATGGTATTCGGCTTCTGTGAGCTTGCCGGGTTTATCCAAAATGGAGGTAGGAACCGAGATTTTGCCGATATCGTGCAGCAGGGCGGCCCGGTGAAGAATGTTGAGGTTTTCCTCTGGAAGCCCCATGGCCTTTCCAATTTTCAGGCTGAGCTGGGTGACCCGCTCGGAGTGGCCGGCAGTCCATGGCGATTTGGCGTCCACCGTACGGGCCAGTGCCATCAGGGTCTCCCAGTTGAGCTGATCGAGTCGGCTAAGCAGACGGGCGTTGGAGACGGCCACGGCCACCTGGTCAGACAGCTGGGTCAGGCCGGAAACCTCATCCTGAAAGGATGCCTTTTGTTGCTGGCACCCGATGGCGATGACGCCATAGAGAGCCTTTTGGTGCCTGATCGGCACAACGACAAGGGCCTGGATCGGCATTTGGCTCATGGCAAAAAAGCCATTGAAGGCCGCGTTACTGGAATCAACGATCAGGTGACTGGAAGCCTCCAGGGCGGCCAGGTGTTCGATCTGGAAATCCGTGCTATGGCTTCGGATGCCGAGAGAATCCCTGGAGTATAGGTGCAGCTCTGACTCTTTCCCGTTTTTCACTCCGATAACGGCGATGTCGCAGGCCACCAGGCCATGGATACGTTCCAGCAGGCTGGAAACGATGGTTCGGGTATCCAGAGACGACAGGATGGCCCGGTCGATTTCGGCGATGGTGGTCAGGGTCTTGAACTGACGGTCGATTTCGCCGGCCATGGCATTGAAGGAATCGGCCAGGTCCTGGAATTCGTCCCGGCTGGAAACAACCACCGGCCGGGTAAAATCCCGGCTGGCCACCCGTTTGGTGGCCTCCTGGAGCCGCTCCAGCGGAACCAGGCTTCTTCGGATCGTGATGATGCTCAGCAGCAGCACTACCCAGATGCTCATCAGAATCACCAGGGGAAAGATCGCCTTGAACTGGGCCATGGGAGCCAGCATGCTTTTCCTGGACTGGGCGAGAATGATCGTCCAATTGGAGCCGAAATACCGGGACCGGATGAAAAGGGGCCAGTAGCTGGCCAGATAGCGCACGCCGTGGAGTTTAAATTCGAAGTGGCGGGAAAAGCCATCATGAGTGCGTTCCATGCCCTTTACGGCCACAGCGGATGAAAGATCCATGGATCCGACGATGGGCTGTCCGTTTTGTTCCAGCACGATCAGTCCGGTCATGGATGGCAGGCCGTTGGCGGCGCCGATTCCCATGAGGTAGTCCAGGTTGATTTGACCCATCCGATAGGCGGCCCCGCGGCCGGGGCTTTGAACCTCGACCGCCATCCACAGGCGGGTGGAACTGGGGGTTTCCCTCTGAATGACAAGCACCGGTTGCCCTTTTTTCAGGGCAGCCAATTGATCCGGCGCCAACTTGGGAAAAGCGTGCAGGGGACCCTGGATAACCAAGGCCTTTCCCTGATCGGTAAACAGCGCCACGGCCTCAAATTGATGAAGATCTTCTATCAGATGCGCCGATGCGCCGGTTGCCGGTGGTGCCGGGGCAGTTGAGACGTCCCCGGGACTTCGCACCTGATCCAGTACGGCTTCCAGAAACCTCAAACGCTCGTAGATGGTCATACCGTAGTTTTGGGTCTGCTTTTGGAGGCGCCTCAGACCCTGGGTTTCTATCTGATTGGAGACATCGTGATAGGAAAACACGGCCATGCCGACAATAGGTATCAGCGAGCAGCAGACAAAAAGGAAAAAGATACGCCAGGCGACCTTGCTGCGAAGAAAGCGGAAATTCAGTTTCATCTTGAGAAACCTTGGTTAATAGTTGGACACCAGGCCGACATAACTGCCGTCATTGCAGCGTACGATGTCGTCCTGGCTGGCGGCGGCGGTAAACGGCGGCTGGCTTTTGCCGTCGGCCCCCATGCTGTATAAGTCAAAGTCATCGTTTACCGGAACCAAAGACCGGTCTTTGCGCCGCTTGCCCTTGGGCGGATTGCAGCCGGCGATGCAAAGGTATTGGTAGGGATTTCCCCAGGGATCGACGGGGACGGTGAAAAACACCTGCGCCAAGGTGCTGGGATAGGCGTTGTTTTGGATATAGTAGATCTGGATGGCTTGTTCGATGGTCCGGATATCGGCGATGGCCCGGGTGACCTTGGCTCTTTCTATGTAGCTGATATAAGACGGCACGGCAATGGCGGTCAGGGTGCCGATGATGGCCGTAACAATGACGAGTTCGACGAGCGTAAAGCCGCTGGAATGTCCAGAAACGGCTGCCCTGAGATGGCCACGGGGAGGTTTCTGATTTGACTTCTTGCTATCCATGAGAATAATTCGCATTCGGGATAAGTCCATGGAAAGCGTAAGCGGCTCCAGTGGAACTGCTAAGGCGCCTAAGCTATGAAGGCAGTTGCCGGTCCGTTCATAGAGCCTTTTGAATAGTGGAATTTATTTGAAAATGCAAGATAAAAGGAAAGCGGCGGCACCGGGAAAGGGCCTATCGCTTGAAAACCGGTTTTGAGGACAGGCGCTAAAGATCAAGTCCGAATACTGTCGAGGCAAACGGGGGAAGAAAACCCCTGGCCAGCCGGCTGTACCGGAGGGTAAGCAAAGCAAGGCTATTAAAGCGCCCCTTGGAACCAACCGGCCGCGACTTGCCGGAGCATGAAGTAGGCAAGCGGCACCAAGATGGCCGGCAGCATGTTTCCCACCTTGATTTTCTTGATCTCCAAGAGGTTGATCCCGACGCCCACAATCAGCAGACCGCCCACCCCGGTCATCTGGTGAATGACCTCCGGAGTCAGAAAGGGTTTCATCCACGTGGCCGTGACCGTGATCAGGCCCTGGTAGCAAAACACCGAAATCGTGGAAAAGAACACGCCGATGCCCAGAGAAGAGGCAAAGATCACCGAGGCGATCCCGTCCAGGATGGATTTAGCGAAAAGCGTCTGATAATTTCCAGTAAGCCCGCTTTGCATGGATCCCACAATGGCCATGGAACCCACGCAAAACACGAGGCTGGCCGTGACAAAACCCTTGGCGATGCCGCTGCCGGGGCGGGAAAATCGCGACTCCAGCCATCGGCCGACCCGATCCAGCCTGGCTTCGATGTCGG
>JBJKSK010000044.1:0-4994 GCA_046704125.1 Desulfobacterales bacterium
AAAAGCCCCCCCGGCCGCAGGATCCGCGCCACCTGTTTGAGGGTATAGGACACTTCATCCTCGTTTAGCTCGGAAAGGCAGAGGCCGCTTGTCACCGCATCATAGCGATACGCTTTCTCGGCGTCGAGTTCCGCCACCCCCATCTCCACCAGCTCGGCAGACGAAGTGAACTCTGAAATCTTCATTCGCTGTCTGGCGATCTCGATCATCTGGGCGCTGGTATCGATACCCTTGACCTTTGCGCCACGTCGCGCGGCGTGCAGCATCAACGCACCCGTACCGCAACCGATATCCAACACGTCTTGATCGTACTTGATATGGCCCGCGAGACGGCCATAGGCTTTTTCCAGACGTCCAAGCGTGAGAAGCCGGATGCCCAGATCGTAACGGCGTGGCGCCGACTCCAGGATTCGCATCAGAACATAGGTGCTCATATCTGATCCACTTAAAAATCGCGGAAACGTTTACTGCCTTGCGGCGTCGTTTCTTCGAAAGCGATGCATCCCCGATGCCGCTAGCCGCGAAGCTGTTTCGCGCATCGTCTTTTCGGCCTACCAGATAAATGGAATAAGACGCCGCCTTACTTTCTGGCAGTACTCGGAATAACCCTGCAGATCGGCTTTTAAAAACCGCTCTTCCTCAAACAACCTGGCTATGATGACCAAGATCAAAAAAACGGGCAAAGGCAACGCCGCCCAGGACCCCAGCGCCAACGGGGAAAAGACCAGAAACAGGCTCGCGCCTGCATACATCGGGTGGCGAATGACACGGTACGGCCCGCTGTCGATCACCCGTTGTCTCGGCGACACTTCAATCGTAGCCCGTGCATAACTGTTTTCCTGGAATACCAGGAATACGACCCAGAGACCAAGTATCACGAACGCATCGGCGATCAGGCTCAGGACCGGCGGGACATCAGACCAGTGAAACCGGAAATCCAAACCGGCCACTATGAATTGGCAGATGAATATCAAGCTCGCCAGAGTCTGAATGACCTTCTGCCGCTTTTGGGTTTCTGCGATCGGCCCGGCTTTGACACGGCCAGCCAACAATTGTTGATCGTATTTCAGCAGGTAGGCGGTGATGATCAGTGTACACGCGGCGAAAACGCTCAAGTAAACCCATGCTTGCCAGAACCCGGGCGAACCGGCTGAAATGAAAAGCGAGAGAGCGACAACCAGCATCAGGAAGACAAAGCCCGCAACCGATTTTACAATCAGCTTTTCCATTGCTTTCCTACAGCCTGTCTCTTGATTTCATCTGAGCCGCCCCATGGCTGCCGCTTCGACCCATTGCGACTCCCAAGGTCGATCTTTCATCCGCATGTCAGCGATGGCCTATTTTTGACGGGCCTCTTGGAAGGGATCATCGGATCCTGCAAGCTTCTCGGTGCTTGGTAATCGATGAGCTTGCATCCGTGCCGAGAACCCAGACCCGGCGGGTCCGGTTGGAAGGGTCAGACAACCCGGCCGGGCCGCTCGGACACGATGAAGGCAAGCGGGAACCCAAAGCATTGCAGCGATCGCTCATGGATAACCTTGAAGCCGCCGCGAGCCAGGTGCGCCCGGATCGTCACCGGGTGGCATCCGTTGCTCAGCAGCGCCAAGCGCTCGAAGAGCCAGGTCCAGAGCCGTCCGGCGAAGTCAGAAGCCGGTGCCATGTAGACGGCAAATAGGATTCCGCCAGGCTCCAGGACGCGGTGTATCTCGGCCAGCACCTGCTCAAGGCTGCTGGCCGAGCAAAAATCGAACAGGCAGTTTGCATAGACCACGGAAAGACTCTGATCTGAAAAAGGGATTCCAACCAACGGATCGGCCACGGCCATCGAAACGCTGAACCCGCGTCTGACCATGTACTGCTGACCGACTTGCCGAAGCCGGTCGGAAAGGCACAGCAGTGCCGTTTCACCGGAGCGGTTCGCGCGGGCCAAGAGGGGAATTCCCGCATCAGTCGGGGGCGATATGATGAGCCGGTTGGGTCCCAGCCCCTCCGATTCGACCGCCTCCATCTTCCGGACGCGGTACTCGATCAGGCGCACCCACGCGTGGAAAAACCACGAAACGGCGAAGTACGAGTTTTCCAAGTCTGCCTGTGGCGGCGGTCGTCTCATGAGCGTCTCCGTTGCGCTTGAACCGGACGCCGTTGTCCGCGCTCCGGTTCAAGTGCGGGCTGGCGCAGCCTTTCACAATGTCTATTCCACCCGATGCTCGTATTACAGCCTCCGGCCTCGCGAGGCCTGTTTTTTTTCGAAAAGCTCTATGTTCCTGTTGATATATTCAAGATGCTTGTCAACGTGTTGCGTGTAGATGGAAAGTATCATTTTGAGATTGATCCGGCCGAAATCCGGGTGTGCAATTCCATAGCGCATCATCTCGCTGTCGGTCATTTGCGACACATGCTTCAGGGTGATATTTCTAAGAAGCCTCATGACTTCCAAGGAATCGCCGACATCCTGCGAGGCATAGTTGAACAAGGTATTACTCGCGTCCACGTCCCCGCCCCCCAGACTGAGGGCCACACCCGGATCGGCGACGGCATTCCTGTACCGGATGAAGGCTCTAATCTCGACATCCATCAGGTGGGCCAGGTGCTCCCGTATTGACCAGGCGTCCTTGATGTCCGGCACAAAATCAATGGCATCCGGGGAAAGCGCATCTGTTATTTCTTTGAGTTTCAGCCAGTCGTTGCCGAATCTTGCGAGGAGATCCCCTTTGTCCGTAATTTCAAAGAATTCCATTTGACCTCCCGTATGTGATGCAATCAAAATTTCGTGTGTTCCACACGATAAGCATAGTCCTATTTCATTGATTTTTCTCAAACATCGCATCTGCCTGAGATGCACCGGTTTCCATGATCTTTGCGATCAGTTCCTTGAGCAGCTTTGCGGCTGCCATTGCGGTCATACCGTTTATGTCCCGATCGGGGTTGTATTCGACAATATCGGCTCCGACAATGCTGCCTTTCAGGTTCTGTATTATTTCAAGAAGTTCTCGCGTAGTCATTCCTCCGGGCTCATGATGGGATACGCCGGGCGCAAAGGCCGGATCAAGGCAGTCCATATCCAGCAAGATATAGACGGGGCCTTCAAATGAAATTTTCTTTGCGGCGCCGATATTTTTCATCTCTATCACTTCGACTCCGAATCGGCGGACCTGTTCATTCTGGTGGCTTGTCATGGTGCGTATCCCGACCTGGACTAGTCTTTCCGCCAACTTCTCCTCCATTATACGTGCAAACGGGCAGGCGTGGGAATAACGGTTTCCATCGAGCTCGTCATAAAGGTCCGGGTGTGCGTCAAAATGCACAATACTCAGTTTCGGATATTCACCCGCATGCGCACGGATAACCGGCAGGGTGATGGAATGGTCGCCGCCAAGCGTTATCACCCGCAGTTTTTTCTTCAAAAATTCGGAGGTTTCCTTTTCTATACGTTCAAATGCGTGTGCTTTGTCAAGAAGCACAAGGTCTGGCAGAAGATGCCATCCTGGCATCGAACCCAGATCGTATCCGTTTTCAGCGTGCAGGTTTGACGATTCGCAGAACAGGGCTTCCCTGATTCGTACCGGTGCCAGGGCAGCCCCTCTTTGGTATGACGAATTGCTGTCAAACGGCACCCCTGAGACAACGATATCCTTTTCGTTGAACGTTCTATTTTCATTATCGCTGTTATTCACAGGCACCGATCCTGTTTTCACTCAAACGACGCTAATTGTACAATCCGGCGTTTCCACCCGTGTGGATAAACAATACACAACCGCTTCCGAACCGCTCGTTTGCCGAGTAGTCCAGCAGTGCGGCGGCCGCCTTGCCCGTGTACACGGGGTCCAACAGGATGCCTTCCATCCCGGCAAAGGTCTGCGACGCTATCTCGCCCTCCTTTGAAGCAAGGGCGTAGCCTGGACCAACGAAGCCGTCATCGACGATGATTTTGCCTGGGTCTATCCGGCTTCCCAGCAATTGCGCCGTAGATTCCGCAAGCGCACGGACTAGCTCGGACTGCTCGAGCGAAGCCCTAGAGGCGCTGATACCGATGACTTGAGTCTCGTAGTTGGCGATGCATTGTCCCACAACAAGTCCTGCCTGTGTTCCCGCAGAGCTGGTGGAATGCACCATGTGCGAGAAATGAACGCCGGTTCGCTCCGAGAATTCACGGATTTCGTCAAAAACACGCACATAGCTGAGCGCTCCGATCGCATCGCTTCCTCCCGGATGCAACACATATACATCTTCCCCCTGCTCTTTCAAGGACGCAACCACTGATTCCAGGCGGGTTTCCAATGCCGCTGGGTCGCCTGTCTCGTAGTGGAGCTTGGCGCCCCACCTGGCAAAGACAGACTGGCTCAAGGGATTCTGGTCCGATTCGGTGCCAGGCAGGACCGCGTGGAAATTTAATCCACAGGCGGCTGCCCCTGCGGCGGCGTTTCGACTGAAGCTCGTGGCCTTTATGGTGGCCATCGTGGTCGCTTTCAGCGCAAGTGCGTCTCCAATGAGAAAGTCGACCTTGCGCGTCTTGTTCCCGCCAAGGCCAAATCCGGTCAGATCATCCCGCAAAACATAGATGTCTTGGCCAAGGCGCGCCGATAGACGGGGCAGCTTGTGGATGATCGCGGGTATTTGAATGAGATTGGCACGTTGATGCGCGGCGAGACAATCGGATATGGTATTGGTCACCTTGGTCATGCTCCTATGCCAAGCTGCAATTGAAGCGGCACCCCATAGTATCTATGGATTTGATGCCGGCTGGTTATCTGAGGGTATACTCTTGCCATTACTTTCGGTTGCTTCCAGAACTTCGAGATTCATAAGATATTTTTTTGAAATTTCCTGCTCAATTCGTCCTCTTTTTCTAGCCTGGATCGGGATACGCAGAACCAGGTTGACACGATCAGGCTCAGAGATCTGGATTGAGATTCGAGGATCTGAAGAGGGGGCATCGAGGCTGTGCTCAACAGCTAGTTGCCGCATGCTTTTGCGGGCTTCTTCCAGAAATGGAC
>JBJKSK010000045.1:0-5751 GCA_046704125.1 Desulfobacterales bacterium
TGCAAGATGGCCACGTGTTGGGCTGCGACGACCCCCGGATGCCGACCATCAGCCGGCTGCGCAGACGGGGCTATACCACTGAGTCCATACGAAATTTCTGCGACCGCATCGGAGTGGCCCGCAGAGACAGCACCGTGGACATGGCCCTGCTGGAGCACTGCCTCCGCGAAGATCTCAATGATCGCGCCCCCCGGATCATGGGGGTGCTTCGCCCCCTGAAAGTCATCATCGACAACTTCCCCGATGACCTTATTGAGGAGTTGGATTTTCCGTATCATCCGGAAAAGGCCGACATGGGTTCACGAAAAGTCCCCTTTGCCAAGGTGTTGTATATCGAGCGGGAAGATTTCCGGGAAGATCCTCCCAAAAAATACTTTCGATTGGCCCCGGGCCGGGAGGTGCGGCTGCGGTATGCCTACTATATCACCTGCACCCGGGTGGTCAAAGACGAGACCGGGGCCATTGTGCAGCTGCACTGCACCTACGATCCGGCCACCCGCGGCGGGTCCTCTCCGGACGGCCGAAAGGTCAAGGCGACCCTGCACTGGGTGGCGGCTCAAAGCGCCCTGCCCGTAGAGGTGCGCCTCTACGACAACCTTTTTACCGCGCCAAACCCAAGCGACGTGGCCCCGGGAGAGGATTTCACCGCCCATCTCAACCCCGATTCCCTGGAAGTTCTCACCGACTGCTTGGTGGAGCCGAGCCTGGCGGGTGCGGCTCCGGGCAGCTGGTATCAATTCGAACGTCAGGGATATTTCTGCGTGGATCCGGATTCCACCGCCGAAGCGTTGATATTTAATCGAACCACCACCCTGCGAGACACCTGGGCCAAGATCGAAAAAGCGCAGCAGATAACAGGGTAGCCGGCAGACGGAGGCTCAAAAAACCATTCCCACGTATCCCACGAAGCTGTCGCTGGGATGTTTGTCGTAGCTGGTGGTGTAGGCCACGGTCTCGGCATGCCCTGCTCCCAGGTGCCTTGCGGCGGCAATGGCGGCTGCCGCCGCACCGGCGCAGCAGGCGTTTTGCCGGGTGGCAGCCACCGCCAACACCCCGTCGGGATCCAATGCCTGCATGCGCTCGATAACCTGTGCGTCATTTTCCCCCCGCACCCAGTCGGCGGCCCCTGGGCCAACTCCCCTGGGAATAAATCCATAGGCTTGCCCGTAGTGGGTCAAATCCGTGGACCCGATCACCCGCACGCATCGGCTCAGGTCGGTGGCGATCTGGGCGGCGGCAGCGCCGATGGTCAGCGCCTTGGGGCTTGGGGGCACACCCACGGCAGCGATCTTTGCCTCCGGAAAGAAAAATTTGATAAACGGCAGTTGCAGCTCGATGGTGTTGTCTTCGGGAAAAGACTCGGGGCTTTGAATCCGAAACGATTCCCGCCGGGCTAGGGCTTCGACCACGGGCGCATCGATAGAAAGCGGCCCAAAGGGCGTCTGCCAGTCGCCGGCGGCCATGATGAGCGCCGAGGAATGGGAATGCAGATGCATCCCGAAGATCACCACCAGATCCACGGGATTGTCGCCTTTTAACCGATGGATCACGTTACAGGCCAGGCTTCCTGAATAGGCCCAGCCGGCATGCGGGACAATGCCGCCAACCGGCGTTTTTACCCGGGCCTTCCACTTTTTCCCTTCCTCCAGAAAGCCTTCGATTTCCGATTGGCACGATTTGGCGGAAGCCGGATACCAGCTTCCCGAGAAAAGGGGACGTCTTATTGCCATTGGTTTTGCCTCCCTTCACCCTTCAATATTTTTCTTTCAAAACCAGATACTGGTTATTCTAAAGCGGCCCATGGCGAATCACAACACAAAAACATCCGTTTCGTGCCAACCGGGCATGGCAGACGGTTTACATTCCTGGCGGTAATGCTTATTTTTTTCGGCAATGGTAAATGCCAAGTGACCAACCCCTATTGTGTTGGATGACTTCAGGAGGATGCTATGTGGGAATATACGGATAAAGTGAAGGACCATTTTCTCAATCCGCGAAACGTCGGGATCATCGATGATGCCGACGGCACAGGGGAAGTCGGCTCCATGGCCTGCGGCGATGCGTTGAAGCTGACCTTTAAGCTGGATGAAAATGAAAGAATCGTTGACGCCAAGTTCCAGACCTTTGGCTGTGCCAGTGCCATCGCTTCTTCCTCGGCACTCACCGAAATGCTCAAGGGAAAGACTCTGGAGGAAGCCGAAAAAATCACCAACGATGATATCGCCGCCTTTCTGGGCGGGCTGCCCAAGGAAAAAATGCACTGTTCGGTGATGGGCCGCGACGCCTTTGAAAAAGCCGTGCTTTGTTATCGCGGGGATCAGGCCAAAAAAATCGAGGGAGAGATCGTCTGCGAGTGTTTTGGGGTAACCGACCGGGAAATCGAGCGGGCCGTGCGGGAAAACCATTTAACCACGATCGAGGACGTTACCGATTATCTCAAGGCCGGTGGCGGCTGCGGCAACTGCCACGAAAAAATCCAAAGCATAATCGATACCCTGTTGGGTAAATCCGCTGTCCCGAAAAAAAAGCCGGTGAAACTGACCAATATCCAGAAAATCCGGCTCATCGAGGAAACCCTGGAGCGTGAAATCAAACCGGCCCTGAAAAAAGACGGCGGAGACATCGCCTTGATCGACGTGGAAGGCAACCGGGTCCAGGTCCAGATGCGGGGCATGTGCGCCAGTTGCACCAAATCCCAGCTGACCCTGAAAAACTACGTGGAGTCCAAACTCAGAGAACTCGTCACCCCGGAACTCGTCGTAGAGGAGGTGCAGGGATGAAAACCATCTACGTGGACAACAACGCCACCACCCGCGTGGCACCGGAAGTGCTGAAAACCATGCTGCCGTTTTTCGGTGAAATGTATGGAAATGCCTCCAGCATGCATTCCTTCGGCGGCCAGGTCGCCAGGTACATCGGTGAGGCCAGGCATCAGGTGGCGGCTCTGATCGGGGCCCGGCCCGAGGAAATCGTCTTTACCAGCTGCGGGACGGAAAGCGATTCGACAGCCATCTATGCGGCCATCCGGTCCTGCCCGACCAAGAAACATATCATCACCACCCGGGTGGAGCACCCTGCGGTGAAAAATCTCTTCGAGTCCCTCGGGAAAACAGGTTACCGGGTCACCACGGTACCGGTGGATAGCCAGGGAAATCTGGATTTGGATTACCTCTATGATCATCTTTCCGACGACACGGCCGTGGTCAGCGTCATGTGGGCCAACAACGAAACCGGCGTGATCTTTCCGATCGAAGACATCGCCCGCACCGTGACCGACCAAGGCATCGTCTTTCACACCGACGCGGTGCAGGCCGCCGGGAAAATCCCCATCGACGTCAAAAACAGCGGTATTGCCATGCTCTCGCTGTCCGGGCACAAGCTTCACGCCCCGAAAGGCGTCGGGGTGCTCTATGTTCGCAAAGGCACTAAATTCGCCCCGTTTCTTGTCGGCGGCCACCAGGAAGCAGGACGCCGGGGAGGCACGGAAAACGTGGCTTCCATCGTCGCCATCGGAAAAGCCGCCGAGATGGCCAAGGCGCACATGCCACTCGATGCCCCGCAAATGGCGGCCCTGCGAGATCGTCTGGAAAAGGGAATCGTGGCCACAGTACCCCATGTGCTGATCAACGGAGACACGTCTCACCGGCTGCCCAACACCACCAGCCTCGCCTTTGAATTCGTGGAAGGGGAAGCGATCCTGCTGCTGATGGACGAACACGGCATATGCGCCTCCTCAGGCTCGGCATGCACTTCCGGTTCCCTGGAACCCAGCCACGTGCTGCGGGCCATGGGGGTACCATTTACCGCCGCCCATGGATCGATTCGCTTCAGCCTCAGCCGTTACAACACCGAAGCAGAAATCGATTTCATCGTCGGGAAAATGCCTCCGATTATCGAACGGCTCCGGGCCATGTCCCCATTCTGGCAACAGGCGATGACCGTATAGGAAAAAGGCTGTGAGGCGCTTTCAGCCGTTTCGACTGGTTTTTCCTACAGCCTAACGCCTAACCTGTTCATGACGGCGTCTTAAATCGGCTACCCAAATAAGTTTACAATCCGGTCCTGGACGCGGATGGTTTTCGGATCAAGCCCCGTGTCCGTCAAAACCCGGACCGCACCCGCGCCATACCGGGTTTGGATGCGGGAAAGGTTTTCATTCCGGATGCCTCTCAGGGCGGATTCGCCCGCCGGGTTTACAGCCAGGGTCAAAGCCCCGCTGTCCGGTTTCACCCCAGCCGCCGTGACGGCATCGAAATAAATTTCGGAAAAAACGAGTTGCCCAAAAGAAGGATGATAGGGTCCAGCCAGGACGTGGTCTGAGGCGGACAGCTCCTCGGTGGCCTGAAGCCCCATGCGGATGACGGGAATGTTGCGGCTTTGAAACAATCGATAAATTTTTTTGACCACGGTTACGGCCCGATCCATGGACCAGGGAACATAACGGCCGTCCCGGAACCATGATGCCAGGGCAGTTCCGGAAAGCACCAGGGTCGGGTAAATCCGGACAAAACCCGGCGCCAAGGCCGCCGCCTGGGCAGCCGATGACAAACTGATGGCCTCGTTGTCTCCGGGAAGCCCCACCATGAGCTGCAACCCGATGGTGCAGCCCGCGGTCTTTAAAAGGGCCACGGCCTGGCGGGTGTCTTGGGCGGTATGGCCCCGGCGGCTTGCGGCCAAAATGGCATCGTTCATGGACTGCACCCCGAGTTCCACCGAGGTGACGGGAAACGGAGAAATCAGTCCCAGGTTTTTTTCATCGATGGTGTCCGGCCGGGTGGAAAACCGGATGCCGTCCACTTTTCCGGCATGGACATAGTCAGTGGCAAGGGCCAACAGACTCAGGATGCGCGCCGGGTCCAGACCGAGAAAATTGCCCCCGTAAAAAGCGATTTCCGCTTTCCCGCGATGCTGCCTGCGAAAACCGAGAAAACGATTGATTTCAGCGCGCAGCCGGTCTTTGCCGGTCAGCCCGGAAACCCCGGTGACCGTGTGCTGGTTGCAAAACAGGCACCGGTGGGCACAGCCATGGTTGGGAATAAAGACAGGAACGATAAAGGGACGCGCCTTCATGATTGCGGCGCCAGGATCTCCAGCGCCTTTCGCGCGGCATCCTGTTCGGCGGATTTTTTGTTCTTTCCAACCCCTTCGGTCTCGATCTGACGTACCCGCAGCGCGACGCGAAACGTCTTTTCATGGTCCGGACCGCTTTCGCCCACGACGGTATAGGTCGGGATCTGCCTTCCATTGATTTGCATCATCTCCTGGAGCCGGCTCTTGAAATCCTGGGCGATCCCGGGACCGGTGTCCGGATCCAGGAAGGCTGAAAAATGAGCTTCTACCAGGGCAAAGGCCCGATCAAAGCCGCCGTCTAAGTAAACGGCAGCCAGGGTGGCCTCAAAGGCATCGGCCAGAATCGATTTTTTCCGCCGGCCGTCGGTGGCGATTTCTCCCTTTCCCAGGGTCAGATAATTGCCCAGTTGGATGCGGCTGGCGATGGAAGCCAGTCGATTCTCGTTGACCAGGTTGGCCCGCATCCGGGAAAGATCCCCCTCCTTGAGGTCGGGGAAACGTTGCATGAGAATATGGCCCACGATCAAATTGAGTACCGCATCGCCCAGAAATTCCAGCCGTTCGTTATCCGGAAGCGTCTCATCGGGTTGTTCGTTGATGAAGCTGCGATGGCACAAGGCCTCCCGGAGCAGGCCGATGCGGCGAAATCGGTATTCGAGTTTGCGCTCCAAACAGGAAAGG
>JBJKSK010000046.1:0-3215 GCA_046704125.1 Desulfobacterales bacterium
CAGACCGGGCACCGTCTACATACTGCAAGGAACGATCACTGACCACCGAAATGGCGTCGCTACGGACTATGGACCGGGAGTGGGCTGGCCGGAAGATAGGAACACCACGCACTGGCTTGAGAATCGAGGAACGACTCCGGCGGTGGAGATCTCGGTCGATATCGTCAGGAAAGACTGAGCTCAGGCCGGACATCCCTGACACGCTCGGACCCATATACACGCAACCGGATGCACTGCGGCCGGCATTGCCTGCTTTCGCGCGCCGGTTACCCGCAACGTCACGGAAAGCCGGAAGCCGCCAAGCGTTGACCGGAGCCAGCGGTTTCTGGCGGATTTTTTTCGATCAAGAGCCAGACGCCCACGGTGCCGGACGATGCCCCTGCTTCAGGGATCGCCGCTGTTATTCAGATTTTGGTTCCGTTTGGATGCAGATATGGGTATAGATACCGATACGGACAGCTGCGCCACGATTGATGGGGAACCGATCCCTGAAGATTTTGGCGGCAGCGGTGCCGTCCATTTCCCGGATTCAGACTTTGACGGCCTCATACGGCGAAGGACCGAAAGGCCAAAAGAAAGCGAGTTTCAATGAGCATCATTCTTAAATTTCTCCCCCGAAATGAAAAGGTCGGAATCGCCTTTTCCGGTGGTCTCGACACCTCCGTGGCCGTCACCTGGATGAAGGAAAACGGCGCTTTTCCCTACGCCTACACGGCCAACCTGGGCCAGCCCGACGAGACCGACCTGGACAGCATCCCCGGCAAGGCCCTGAAGCACGGCGCGGTGAAGGCGAGGCTGATCGACTGCCGCAAGGAACTCGTCGCCGAGGGATTCGGTGCGCTGATGTGCGGCGCCTTCCACATCGCCAACGCCGGCAGGAAATACTTCAACACCACCCCCCTTGGCCGCGCCGTGACAGGGACCCTTCTCGTGCGCGCCATGGACGAGGACGGCGTCGGAATCTGGGGCGACGGATCCACCTACAAGGGAAACGACATCGAGCGATTCTATCGCTACGGGCTTTTGGCCAACCCCCAGCTGCGAATCTACAAACCCTGGCTGGACCAGGCGTTCGTGAAGGAGCTCGGCGGGCGAAGCGAGATCAGCGCATGGCTCAAGACGAGGGGATTCGAATACAAGATGCCCGCCGAACGCGCCTATTCCACCGACGCCAACATCTGGGGGGCCACCCACGAGGCCAAGCACCTCGAGTTTCTCAATACGAGCGCCCACATCGTCGAGCCCATCATGGGCGTCAGGTTCTGGGACGAGTCGGTCGAGATCAAGCGCGAAGAGGTTTCGGTGACTTTCTTCGAAGGGATTCCGACGGCGATCAACGGCGAGGAGCTCGAGCCCATCGAGCTGGTGCTGCGGGCCAACGCGATCGGCGGGCGGCACGGGCTTGGGATGTCCGACCAGATCGAGAATCGAATCATCGAGGCGAAGAGCCGCGGGATCTATGAGGCGCCGGGCATGGCGCTGCTTCACATCGCCTACGAGAGGCTGCTGAATGGAATCCACAACGAGCACACCCTCGACAACTACTTCACCATGGGCCGCCGCCTCGGCCGGTTCCTCTACGAGGGGCGCTGGTTCGATCCGCAGGCCTTGATGATCCGCGAAAGCCTCCAGAAATGGGTGGCGCGGGTGGTTTCCGGAACGGTCACCATCGAACTTCGCCGGGGGGAGGACTATACGATCCTTGACACCGTGAGCCCCAACCTCACCTACATGCCCGAGCGGCTCACGATGGAGCGCTCCATCTCCGAATTCGGGCTGGCGCAGGAAGCGGGCAAGGCACCTTTCGAACCGGAGGACCGCATCGGACAGCTGCACATGCGAAACCTGGACATCGTGGACACCCACGAAAAGCTGGTCGTCTACAGCCGATCCGGGCTCATCAACCTCGGAAACGGCAGCCCGGCCTTCTTCCTGCCCGACCAGACCCGCGAAAAGAAGGAATCCACCGGGAAGACACCGAAGGGGTAAATCGGCGGTCCGGAAACCATACGGCAATCGGTGTTTCGCCGCAGGGCTCGAGGCATCCCCTCCGCCTGCCATCGGCTCCTGCACCGCTTCGCCGGCCAGACGAGGACCGTTTGCCACCGTCCAATCGGGAGAGGAAACGCAACAATTAGCGAAGATGAAGAAACATGACCTGCCCAGGCGCGGTTTCGCGCCGGTGGTTTTTGTATCCGGGTTTTGACCGCAGACGGCAAACCATGCCGTTTCATGTTTTACCGCAAGGGCACGGCGCCAAAAGGTGATTTTGTAGTCCATATAGGTCGGTGGCTGGGCTTCAAAAAAAAGGAGAATTTATGGTGGTTAAACCCAAAGTCGCTGTGGTTACAGGCGGTGCGCAGGGCATTGGCAGGGCCATATGTGATGCTTTTGTCAAGCAGGATGTTTCTGTCTGCACCATCGATTTGCAGGATAACGACTATTTTGTAGGAGACATGGCAGATGAAAAGGTGCTCAGGGCCTTTGCATCCAAGGTAATCTCGGATTACGGCGCGATTGACTACCTGATCAACAATGCGTGTCTGTCCCGAGGGGGTCTGAACACCTGTTCCTATGATGACTTCAATTACGTGTTGCGTGTTGGAGTTGCGGCTCCATTTCTTTTGACCCAGTTGTTTCTACCCTACTTCAACATACCGGTTAGTATCGTGAATATTTCCTCCACGCGCCATCTGATGAGTCAGGCTGATACGGAAAGCTATACAGCCGCAAAAGGCGGCATCAGCGCCCTGACCCATGCAATGGCCATTACTCTGGCCGGAAAGGCTCGCGTCAATTCCATCTCCCCAGGCTGGATCGGCACGGCCGAGACTCGATTCGAGGCTCCTGACGCCGGTCAACACCCCGTCGGCCGCGTGGGCAATCCTTCAGACGTGGTTCATGCGGTGATGTTTTTGTGCGATTCCAAAAGTGGTTTCATCACGGGACAGAACATCACGGTCGATGGCGGCATGACGAAACTGATGGTGTATCACAACGATTTCGGATGGACCTATAAAGCAGGCGAGTAAAAAGAAGGATGCCACGGCTGCTGAAGGCATCGAATTTTAACCAAAGGAGCTGGGAAGAGGCCATTTTTTCATCAGGACCGGAGGCCGGCTCTATCCGCTGCTTCAGGATAGAGCCGGAAAACGGAACCGCTTGCGCAGCGATCATCTGGCTGCCAACATGAGAATTTGTTGCCCTTGCCGGGT
>JBJKSK010000047.1:0-3146 GCA_046704125.1 Desulfobacterales bacterium
GCTTGCCGCTCGGGGCAGTGATTCATAAAAGACTCAGCTTGAAGCCTATCTATCCAATAAGTTGAGATAAATTGTCTGGCTGGAGTTGAGTCAAATTTGGATCATCACAATTTTAATTCAATTTCAAGTGGTTAAAATTTTAATGATTCATTTATAAATCACCCCTTACCCCTTCCTCCTTTCTTTTGGCGCCTAACCAACAGTTATTTCTTATTGTTTTTTGATTCATCACATCTGGCCTGCTTGTTGCGTACATCCCCTCCAGTTTGGCCCCTTCGAGATCAGCACAATTCTTATTTCCGAACCGATAAGGAGTTCTTATGGAACCATCAGCGAGCAACGCCCGTTTGACGCAAAGACGCAGCGCCGCCATCCCGGCAGGACACAGCAGCCTCACCTCTTGCTATATCGACAGGGCCCAGGGGGCTTTACTCTATGATGTAGAGGGGCGCGAGTACATCGATTTTGCGGGCGGCATCGGCGTCATGAACGTGGGACACTCCCACCCCAAGGTGGTTGCGGCCGTCAAAGAGCAGGCCGAAAAGTTCACCCACACCTGTTTCATGGTGCTGCCGTACGAACCGGTGGTGTCGTTGGCGGAAAAACTGGCGGCGGTGGTGCCCGGCAGCTTTCCCAAATCGGTCCTGTTTGTAAACAGTGGGGCGGAAGCTGTTGAAAATGCAGTCAAGATCGCTCGATACGCCACCAAACGGCAGGCGGTGATCGTCTTTGACAACGCATTTCATGGCCGGACCCTGCTGGGCATGAGCTTAACCAGCAAGATCAAGCCCTATAAGTATGGGTTTGGGCCGTTCGCGCCGGAAGTCTATCGCATGCCCTACGCTTATTGCTACCGCTGCCCCTTCAACCAGCGATACCCGGACTGCAAGGTGGCCTGCGCCGATTATCTGCACCATTTCCTGAAGGAATACGTGGCGCCTGAAGCCACGGCGGCGCTGATCGCCGAGCCGATTCAAGGGGAAGGGGGCTTTGTCACGCCCCCGGCCGAATACTTTCCCAAATTGAAAAAAATCTGTGAAGAGCATGGCATCCTGTTTGTGGCCGACGAGATTCAATCCGGTATGGGCCGCACCGGCAAGATGTTTGCCATGGAGCATTTCAACCTCCAGGCCGACTTGACCACCGTCGCCAAAAGCTTGGCGGCGGGGATGCCCCTGAGCGCCGTGGCGGGGAAAAAAGTGATCATGGACAGCGTTCATCCCGGCGGCATGGGCGGCACTTACGGGGGCAATCCGGTGGCCTGCAAAGCCGCCCTGGCCGTGCTGGATATCTTCGCCACGGAAGATCTGCTGGGCCGCGCCCAAAAGCTTGGAGACAAGCTGCGCCGGCGCTTGGAGCAGTTTAAAGAGCAATATGAGATGGTTGGCGATGTCAGGGGCATAGGACCGATGCAGGCCATGGAGCTGGTGCAGGACCGGGAATCGAAAACGCCGGCAACGGATGCGGCCAAGGCGTTGACCAGACATTGCCTGGACCGGGGTCTGGTCCTGTTGAGCTGCGGCACCCACGGCAACGTGATCCGCTTCTTGATGCCCCTGGTAATCGGGGACGAGCACCTGGAGCGCGGTCTGGACATTATCGAAGACGGTCTGAAGACCCTTTTGCACTAGGGATCAATGGAGGCGGCCCACGGCCCGCCGGCTTTCAGGAGCTCGAGGCGCGGCTGGGCTGCAGCTGCACCTGGATGAATATATAAGGAGTTTAAATCGTAGGAAAATCTATTATGGCGTAGGAATCGTTCCTGCAATCTATCCGGTTGTTCATTGAGAAACTTTACGAAGGAGGTTTTAAGATGGTGAATTCTTCCCCTGAAATTAGTGGTGGTGTACCCAGACTGCGAAAGGACACCCTTTCTCTGCCGGAAATCGTCTCGTCGTCTCTGGCCAACATCGCCCCGGCCATGTGCATCTTCTTTTCTCTTTCCCTGATGGTTTCCGGGGCCGGCATTGCGGCGCCGCTGACCATTATCGTCGCTGCCGTCGCCATCATCTTTCACGCCAACAGCATCTGCGAATTTACCAAGGCCATTCCCAGCGCCGGCTCCTACATCACCTTCATCGGCGGGACCTTCGGTCGCACGGTGAGTGCCGTAACGGCCCTGATGGTGGCCTTTGGCTATATTATCGCCATTGGCGCGGTGATGACCATGATGGGCTACTGGACGAGCGACATCTTGAAGACTTTCTTCGCTGTCCAGGTTCCATGGCGGGTGGTGTCCTTGGCGTTTGTGGCCTTTGTCATGTTTTTGACCATTTCCGGCATCAAGATTTCCACCCGCTGGGTCATCGGGGTTTTCCTGTTCGAGCTGGCCATGCTTTTTATCGCCACCATCGCGATCTTTATCGGGGATCATTCCTATTTGACCCTGGCCCCTTTCAATCCGGCCCACCTTCAGGACGGCTTCAAGGGGATCGCCCTGGGATTTCCCATTGCGGTATTCATGTTCGTCGGGGTCGGGAATTCGGCGCCTCTGGCGGAAGAAACCGCCAATCCGCGGCGCAATATCCCGCGGGCCGTCTACACGACGGTGCTGGTGGCCGCCTTCCTGTATCTGCTGTTTGGCTATGCCAGCATCGTGGGATTGCACAACAACGAAAAAGCCATCGCCAACTCGGCCATACCGTTTCTGGATGCCGGCAAGGCGGTATTGGGAAGATTCATCTATGTCGTGTATCTGGCGGGCTTCACCAGCATCCTGGCCTGTCTGATCGGGGCGACCAACGGTCAGACGAGAATGCTGTTCAGTGCTTCCCGGGAGGGCATATTGCCGAAATTTTTGAGCAAAGTGGGCGATAAGCAGACCCCCTGGGCGGCCATCACCTTCTATTCCCTGGTGGCCCTTACCATCACCATGACCTGGAGCATCACGGCCAAGCCTCTGGATCTTTTCGGCTTTTTGGGCACTCTGGGCGCGATACCGATCATCTTGATCTATGTCACCCTGAACATCGCCCTGCCCGTCTTTTACCGGAAGCATCGGGCCAACGAGTTCAACTCCTTCCGCCACGCCGTGCTGCCGATCCTGAGCACTTTAACCCTGCTCTATCCCCTGTGGGGCCTGATTGAGCCGGGTCAACCCAAGCCCTTCAACATATTTCCCTATATCGTGTTGATCTATTTTATCC
>JBJKSK010000048.1:0-4048 GCA_046704125.1 Desulfobacterales bacterium
CCCCATGGGTCCGTGAGACGTTTGCCACGTATCCGGAAATTTTTCTCCGTGTTGACCAGATCATTAAAATCGACGATTTGGAAGATATTTATTGCCTTTCCCAGGAGCTGTGCCGCATTCACAATCAAGCGCCCCCTCAAGAAGTATTTATGGAAATCCAGATGAAAAACATATTTCTACAACCGACCGCGTCAAAAAAAGCCCAGTTCATTAAATCTTATGCCATTCTCAAGGGAGATCCTAAAGAAGGGATACCCATCAAGCGGGTTTTTGGCATATAGTAACCTCTGTCGTTAATCTAGTGTCCATCCCAGAATGGCCCTTTTCCGCGATTTCTGCGTTGGGCGATCGATTGGAATCCTCGAAATAGCCGCGCTATTCCTCCGGTTCCAATCGTCCGCCCGCCTTGAACTCACCCAAAATTGCCTATTCTGGGATGGACACTAACCTAAGGAGAGCAGCCCTTCCAAGGTAGTACTTTTATTTTTTTCTACGAGCCAGAATTCTGGCGGTTGAAACATGCGGATGCCGTTTGCTGCTTATGCGCTTCGGAGAAGGCTTCTTCGGCCCTCGCGGGTGCTTTCGAAAAGCCCGCAGATTAACATTGGCAGCAAGTTCCTTGAGTTTCATCACCAGCTTGGAGTTTGCTATTTGCCGGAACACCAACCAATCTTCATCTGGGATGGCAATCCCCATACCCCGATATGTTGCAGAAATTTCATCAGCCATGTAGTAGCCGGATAATGCCGCCGAGGTCCCCTTGCCATGAACGCTGTCCAGTGCCGCCTTTATCACCGACAGAATCATATACGCCACAAGGGCAACGCAAAAGGCAAAAAGGGCTGCTCGGGGATAACCTAACGTCTTGATCTCGGAGTTTAAAAAAGTGGTTAGTTCCTGAAAGGCGGTTTCGATGCTCCAGCGCCCCTGATATAATTCAGCTATCTTTTTTGCATCCGCTGCCGCCGCCGGAAGGTTGGTGATAATGGCTATTTCCCATTGCCCATCGCGGGTCTGCTTTTTGAGCCGGAGCCGGATACGTCTGAACTCGTGTTCTTTCCCGCTATGGTTAACAACCGATACGCGCTGCTCAAATAGTACCCCGCTCTGGCAGGTACCGACCTGGAGCTCCTCATCAAGTGGCTTTCCCGGATATTTTTTGTGCTCGCGAATAACGAAACAGGCTCCTCGCCCATCGATTTCGCAGGTAAATTCAGTCGTACAAAAATTTCGATCCGCGATCCAGGCATCTTCGGCGGTAACCGTTAAAAGAACCGCATGCAATAGGGAGCGCTCTTGGGCATGACCATCTTCGCAGGGAAACACATCCACCGGAATACGCATCACCGGATCATAGACGACCAACGATTTGCCTGGCAGCGGCCCGGCTGCCAAGGATCTGAGTTCTTGGATTCGGTGCTCGGTTTTTTCGTGGCAGTTTCCATCCAGAAGCTTTATACGGTAGCCGGCAAGGGGCGTTTCGGGCTTGCCTGCAAGCATCTGGATCACCGGAGAAATCCGTTGGCTGGCATATCGAACCAGTTCGGCCGAGGTCTGGGGCTCGATTCCATTGAGCTTGTTGTAAACCGAGGTGAGGGAAACGCCGATTTCCTCTCGCGATGCCTGGTAGGCGGCGCTGAGCGAGGGGCGCTTTCCACAAACGACCTGGCTCGTGATGTCAAAGACCGATGAGAACAGCAGATCCTTGGTGTATTGCTCTTTTGCCGTTTGATCAAACCAGGCATCCATTTGATCGGGATTGAAGACCCGCTCCATCAATATACGGGCCATTACGGTGATGGGGCTTTGTTCGGCAAAACGATCCAACATGGTATTCAGCATTTTCGCCTCCAGATACAGGTTTTTCTGGAACTTGTACCTAGAGGATTTTGATAAATCTAGTTACATTTAATGAACGTAATTCAGTATCTTGCCCTGGCAAAAAGTACTACCTTGGAAGGGCTGCTCTCACCCCTTGATCGTGCACTTGAATTAAGGCCCAATACTTTCATCATTCGAACCTCCTTTTAGCTACTTAGTGTCCATCCCCAAACGAGGCCCGCCATAAGACCTCGAGGACGATCTGAGTTTAAAGGCAATGTCGTTAACTTAAAGAAATGGATCCCTGTAATAACATCGAAATCGAAAAACGACTGCAACACCAATAAGATCGATCACGATTTCGATAGCGATTTCGATTTCGATTTCGAAAAAGACATTTCGGAAACGATTATGTCTTAAGTTAATGACATTGAGTTTAAAGGTCTATCAGGTTGAAAGGCATCAAGGTTAATGTCGAAGCGGAATTTGAAATCGAATGAATGTGGGGAGGTGATTTGGAACTAGACAATATTCAATCATCCATGCGCCGAATGTCAATCTCTTTCTGAGCGTTCCATTTCCATGAAATTTTCAGTTTATCCGGTTCTGAAACCCTTTAGAGTCAAAACAAAGCAGCCCGCCCGGCATGTTATTCGCCGGAACGGGCTGTTTGTCTTTTTGGTCGAAGGCGCTATCCGGTTCTTCTCGATGCGCGTTTACACACCCGGGTTCAGCGCCTTAAAGGGCGATCATCACATGCTTGGTCACCTGGTAGTCGTGGACGGCCTCGATGGAGAGGTCTTTTCCGAAGCCGGATTGCTTGAACCCGCCGTGGGGGGTTTCGGAGGCGAGGGGCAGATGGTCGTTCACCCATACCGTGCCGAATTCGAGGCGTGCGGATACCCGCATGGCGCGTCCCACGTCCGCGGTAAAGACCGAGGAGGCGAGACCGAAGTCCACGTCATTGGCCATGGCCACGGCCTCGGCTTCGTCGCCGAAGGATTGGATGGTGATGACCGGGCCGAAGACTTCTTTTTGGACGATCTCCGCGGATTGGCCCACGTCGGTGATGACCGTGGGTTCGTAAAAATAGCCCTGATCGAATCTTGGGGGAATCCTGCCGCCGGTGAGAATCCGGGCGCCGGTGGCGGTTGCCCGCTCCACGAACCCCATGACCGTTTCGCGCTGGGTGTTTGAGATCAGGGGGCCCACTTCGGTATCCGTCTCAAAGGGCATCCCGATGTTGACCTTGCGCGCGGCCTCGACGATGGCTTCCGTGGCCGCGTTCAGTTTGCTCTTTTCCACCAGGATCCGGGTGGCGGCCGTGCAGTCCTGCCCGGTATTGAAGAAGGCGGCGAGGGCCACTTTGCGGGCCATGACGTCGAGATCGGCATCGGCGAAGACCACCACGGGCGCCTTGCCGCCCAGTTCCAGGTGAACCCGTTTGATGGTATCGGCCGCGGTGCGCATGATCTGCTTGCCCGTATCGGTGGCGCCGGTGAGACTGACCATGCGGATACCGGGATGGGCCACCAGGGCCTTGCCCACGTTGCCGGAGATGATATTGAGCACGCCGTCGGGCAGTCCGGCCTCTTTTGCGATTTCGCCCATCAACAGGGTGGTCCGCGGGGTAATGGAAGCGGGTTTGATCACCGAGGTGCAGCCGGCGGCCAATGGCGGGCCGATTTTCCAGACGGCCATGAGGAGCGGGTAGTTCCAGGGGGCGATCCCGGCGGTGACCCCGCAGGGGTCGCGGCGGTAAATGCTGGTCATGCCCGGAAAGTACTCCCCGGCATGGTTGCCGCCGGTATCGCGGGCCGCGGCGGCGAAAAAGCGCAGGTTGTCGACCGCAAACGGAAGGTCGGCGCCCAGGGCGCCGTTCTGAAAAGGTTTTCCGGTATCCTCGGATTCGATGCGGGCGATCTCTTCCATGCGTGCTTCCAGGAGATCGGCCATCTTCAACAAAACGGCGGACCGCTGCCCCGGTGTCTTGCCGGACCATCGGCCGTCGTAAAAGGCTTTGGTGGCCGCCCGGACAGCGGCGTCCACATCGGCATCGCAGGCATTGACCACCGTGTCGATGATGTTTCCGCTGGAAGGATCTTCCACTTCCAATTTTCCGCCCTCCAGGGAGTCGGCCCACTTGCCGTCGATCCAGAGTTTGAGATCCATGGTCTGTTCCTTTCCAAGTTTTGAAACGCTCCGCTTCGGATCAAACGAGACAACG
>JBJKSK010000049.1:0-5193 GCA_046704125.1 Desulfobacterales bacterium
TCAGGGCGAGCCCAAGCCGCTGGCATTGGTTAGCCAGATGCCCGGGGCCGTCGCGGTTGACGGCAAAGGCCAGTTCAGATTCGGATTCGGCCTTGTCCACGGCGGTATAGGCAGCGGCATTGACCACCAGCGGCGCGCCGGCGTGTTCCAGAATGGCTTTGACCTGGCCAGGCCGGGTCAGGTCCATCTCCGGGAGATCGATGCCGGTGACTGAAAACCCCGCATCAATGCCTCGAAGCTCCAGTTCCCGGCCCAGTTGCCCTCTGTTTCCCACGATGAGCAATTTCATGGCCGGTTCTCCTTTGGGGGCGCGGGGCTGAAAAGCTGCTGGGGCTTTAGAGCCAAGAGACCGGGGTATGCGGCGTCTTTTTCCGACACGATGGGATCGGTGATGGGCCAGTGGATGCCGATGTCCGGGTCCGACCACAAAATTCCCCCCTCGTCCTGGGGGGCATAGAACTGCGAGCATTTGTAGAGAAAATGCGCCGTTTGGCTCAGCACGCAAAACCCGTGGGCAAATCCGGGGGGAATAAATATCTGCCGGTGGTTTTCAGCAGACAGGTGTTCGCCGATCCACTTGCCGAAGGAAGATGAGCCGGGCCGGATGTCCACGGCCACGTCAAAGACCTCGCCGGTGATCACCTGTACGAGTTTGGCCTGGGGCTGCGTGACCTGGAAATGCAGCCCCCGTAGCGTGCCTCTCACCGAAAACGAGAGATTGTCCTGCACAAACACCGCATCGATGCCGGCATCCCGGAAGCGTGTCCGGTGGTAGGTCTCCAGAAAATAACCTCTATGATCGGAGAAGACCCGGGGTTCGATGACAAGGACTCCGTCAAGCGCTGTTTGGATAATTTTCATGCCCGCTCCATCTCTTCATGCCGGCTACCCCAGCAGGTCCATCAGATAGCGCCCGTAGCTGTTTTTGAGCATGGGCGCGGCCAGACGCTGGATTTGAGCGGCGTCGATATAGCCCAACCGATAGGCGATTTCCTCGATACAGGCCACCTTGAGCCCTTGGCGGTTTTCAATGGTTTCGATAAAATCAGAGGCCTGCATCAGCGACTCATGGGTGCCGGTGTCCAGCCAGGCGATGCCGCGGCTGAGCTGTTTGACATGAAGATTCCCCGCGTCCAGATAGGCCCGGTTGACATCGGTGATTTCCAGTTCGCCGCGCGCCGATGGCTTGAGTCTGGCGGCGATATCCAGCACCCGGTTGTCGTAGAAATAAAGCCCCGTGACGGCATAGTTGCTTTTTGGGGTCTTGGGTTTTTCCTCGATAGCAATGGCTCGGCCGGTTTCGTCAAACTGCACCACGCCGTAGCGCTGCGGGTCCTTGACCCGGTAGCCGAACACCGTGGCTCCGCCGGGTTGCTGGGCCGCGCTGCGCAACTGGCCGGTAAGCCCGTGGCCGTAAAAGACGTTGTCTCCCAGAATCATGCAGACGTTTCCGTCTCCGACAAACTCCCGGCCGATGATAAAGGCCTCGGCCAGGCCTTCGGGATAGGGCTGTTGGGCAAAGGAAAACCGGATTCCCCACTGGGAACCGTCTTCCAGCAGTCTTTGAAACAGCGGCAGATCATGGGGGGTGGAAATGACGAGAATCTCTCGGATGCCGGCAAGCATCAGCACCGACAGCGGGTAGTAGATCATCGGTTTGTCGTAAAGGGGCAGCAGTTGCTTGCTAACGACTCTGGTTATCGGGTAGAGCCGGGTGCCGGATCCCCCGGCGAGAATAATGCCCTTCATGCTAAGCTCCTTGTGTGAAGGCTTCGGCGCAGAATCTGGATGTAGAACCTTTCCGCTTTAAACCCGAGATCCTTGAGGGTGTCAAGGCCGGATTCGGTGGTGCTCCAAGGTGTTGACCCGGTCGTGCATTTGTCGTTGATCCAGGTCCGGGAGGCGCATCAGCTAAAAAAAAACCGGCTCCAAAGGGGGGCCGGAGAAAAATCCGCTTTTATCGTTTCCTCCAAGCAGCTGTGGATACGCTGCCATGATCGGCTGGTGGTGCCCCCGGCAGGAATCGGACCTGCGGCACATGGATTAGGAATCCATTGCTCTATCCACTGAGCTACGGGGGCGAGACGCTATCTTAAGCTAAGCTCCTCTCCGGGGAAAATTTTGGCCGCGCTGGACAGACTGTTGATCTGGAGCAGCCGATCCAGGGACATGTGATGACGTTCGGCAATGGCGTATACGCTGTCGCCCTGTTTTACATGATAGGTCCGGACCACCTTCTTCGGCGTTTTCTGCTCGCCGCCCATCGGGATTTTCAGGACCTGGCCGATGGCCAGCAGGTTGCCGGTCAAGTGGTTGCTGCGCCTAATGCTTTGAGGCGTCGTATTGTAGCGTCGTGCAATATCCCATAGCGATTCGCCTTTTTTGACAATGTGGCGCAGGGTTTGTCGCTGAACAGGCGGTGGGTCAGGAACCGGCGAGGCTGATGCCACCATCAAGGCAGTCCCTTTGGTGGGGATTTTGAGCAGCATTCCGATGTGGAGAACCTTCCGGCGGTTGATTTTGTTGGATCGAGCCAGAGTCATTACCCGGACGTGATATTTTCTGGCGATCGACCACAGGGTTTCTCCCGATTTTACGCGGTGATAAGCGATGAAGCGTCTGAAAGGGTGAACTGGCGGGATGCTGTCAATGGCATCCTGCAGAGCCAACGCCTTTCCGCGAGGTACCCGAAGCGAGAAGGTCGTCGGCGGGGTGACCGAGTACAGAAGTTCTGGGTTGAGCGCCGCCAGCGTGTCTTTGTCCGTGCCAAGGGCTCTTGCCACATCTTGGAGCCGCATTTGCCGGTCCACCTTCACGGTTGCCCAGGGCCGTGGCTTTTCCGTTTTGATATCGGCCAAACCGTATTTTCCCAAGTGGGAGGTGATGTAAAGCGTGGCCAGAAACCGGGGAACATAGCAGGCGGTTTCTCTGGGAAGCCGGTTGTAGAGATCCCAAAAATTGTCCAGGTAATTGACGTTTTGTTCCCGGATGACCTGCAAAACGCGGTTTGCGCCGCAATTGTAGGCGGCCAGCACGGTAACCCAGTCGCCAAAGATCTGATGAAGCTGCTTAAGGTATTTAATTGCGGCCTGGGTGGCCGCGACGGGATCGAGACGCTCATCGATGTAACGGTTGCGGACCAAGCCGAATTTGTAGCCCGTAGAGGGGATAAATTGCCAAAGGCCCAAGGCTCTGGCTTCCGACATGGCCTTGTCCCTGAACCCGCTTTCGATCAGTGGCAACCACGAAAGCTCCACGGGCAGGCCGGCTTTTTTAAGGGCGGCAGCGATCATGGGGCGGTAGCGGCCAGAGCGCCGGTAGGCGTCGATAAAAAAATGGCCGCCGCCGGCCTTGAGCAAAAATGCGATTTCCGTTTTAACCTGCGGGGTGAGTACAACAGGAATGGCATTATAATTGCCCTTGACGGTAGTGTGTCTGGAGGCATAGATTTCCAGGATTCGTTTGGAAATGGTAAACCGAAGATCTTCTTTTTCCTGGCCGAGCTGGGAGTTTTCGGGGGCATGGATCTTTAATATGCAGGCATAGGCATCATCTAGGGCACTAATGGCCTTGTTCGGGTTGCCCTTTTCCCAGAAATCCTGCGCTGTCTGACAATAATTCAGGGCCGCGTTAAAAAGCGGGGACATCGGCCCGTCGTCGGAATCGGCCAGAGTGTGGGAACTGTCTGGTCCGGACTTCGAAGCGGGGGATGAGCCAAGCGCTTCATTGGCGCTGTCGGCAGGCTTGGGAAGGCCGGATTTGATGGCGGAAGGCTCAGACCGGGAGACCGGCTTCGAGCGGGCATCAATGTTGCCGGAAGACAGGGAAATCTTGCTTGCAGTCTCCAGATGAGGGTTTAACGTTTGGGCGCAGCCGGCGAGAAGGAAAGTGGAGGCGAAAATAAAAGAAGAAAGTACATGGAAACTCTTTTTTAAATGTTTAGGTGTCATAGCCAATTAATATCTGTTGGTGATAGAAGCACATCAGGAGCGTTAGACCGAGGCAAAGACCTTGAATAATTCACGTTGCATAAATCAGAAAAATAGTGGTTTGTCAAGGGCGAGACGATAAATTTTAATCCCAAAATTTAAGGTTGATCTCTGCCGGCTGCCGTATTTTACCGGAAACCACCCCGCTTCATCACGGAAACGTTGGCTGATGTCATGATTCATCGCAAGAAAATGTCCTCTGCGGGCTTTGCGGCGCTTCGAAAAATTTCTTGACGGGGTTTCAGGCGCAGGCCACTCAGATGCTTGCGAATTTTTAAGAAAACCACGAAAATTATCGATTTTGGCAGAAATCAGTCGAAAACATGTCATTAATCTTGAATTAGATGGGAATTTGTTATCTAAGAACGGAATTTAAATGTTGCTAATCTTTGCCCGAGCCCGTATAAGGCCAGCTTCTGCAGCGTTTGGACGATGATTTCCTGACGGTTCCGGATGCTCACAGCCAGCGTAGCTCAGTTGGTAGAGCTACTGATTTGTAATCAGTGGGTCGGGGGTTCGAGTCCCTTCGCTGGCTCCAGAATGAGAAAAAAACGGGTGGGGTTCCCGAGCGGCCAAAGGGAACAGACTGTAAATCTGTCGGCGATGCCTTCGGAGGTTCGAATCCTCCCCCCACCACCATCCTGACTGCAAGTTGCTTGTAGGAGGCTCATAGACAGCCGTTAAGAACTACACAGCTCCTCGCAATCGTTAGCGACTTTTTTTCGAAGGCCATAAAAAGTCTTGCATATTTAAACAGCTTATGGCATAAGCTTCAGGATTGTGGCTGATGGGTTCGAAGCCAGGGCGGGAGTAGCTCAGTTGGTAGAGCTCCAGCCTTCCAAGCTGGATGTCGCGAGTTCGAATCTCGTCTCCCGCTCCAAACTCAAACGCACCTGGTATGAGGCAAGACGTGAAAAGCTGCCCCGGGTGACGCCCACGTAGCTCAGCAGGTAGAGCGCTTCCTTGGTAAGGAAGAGGTTCACCGGTTCGATTCCGGTCGTGGGCTCCATTTGAAACGGAAAGGTTCCGGGACAACCGGATCACGAATGCGCACACCAGATCCGTTCATGAAATCGGATCCAATTTGAAAGATAAGATAAGCAGGGGAGGAAGACGAACATGGCAAAAAAGAAGTTTGAGCGAACCAAGCCCCACGTCAATGTCGGGACCATTGGCCACATCGACCATGGCAAGACGACTTTGA
>JBJKSK010000050.1:0-4235 GCA_046704125.1 Desulfobacterales bacterium
AATTTGCCAAGCTGGACGAGATGCTGGCGCTGGGCCGCGCCAATTCGCTCTGGCCCCTCACCTTCGGGCTGGCCTGCTGCGCCATCGAGATGATGGCCGTGGGCATGGCCCGCTTTGACATGGCCCGCTTCGGGGCCGAAGTGTTTCGGCCTTCCCCGCGTCAGTCCGACCTGATGATCGTGGCCGGCACCGTGACCCGAAAGATCGCCCCGACCGTGGTGCGCCTCTATGAACAGATGCCGGCGCCCAGATGGGTCATGGCCGTGGGCAACTGCGCCATTTCCGGCGGCCCGTTCAAGTTCGAAGGCCAGTATGCGGTCGTGGAAGGCGTGGACCGCATCATTCCCGTGGACGTCTACGTTCCGGGTTGTCCGCCGCGACCCGAGGCCTTTCTAGAAGGGCTTTTTCAGCTCCAGGAGAAGGTGACAGGACGGCGCTGGTGGCCCCAACCCGGAGAGACATCATGACCAAGGATCTGTTTTCCGGTCTGCCCCTGCTGCTGGATCTCATCCCGGAACCCAGCACGGGTCTGACCCGATCGACTTTTCTGGCCCCGGAGCACATCGCTTCCGCTGCAAAATGCCTGCTGGACCATCAGTATCACTTGGAAGACATCAGCGGCATGGATGTGGCCGAAGGGTTTTTGGTGACCTACCATTTTCAGGGTTTCGAGCAATCCGGTCGTATTGCGCTTCGGGTGCTCGTGGGCCATGATCAGGCGAGTGTCCCGTCTATCGCCGGAATTTTTCAGGGTGCCGAGTGGCATGAACGGGAGTTGAAAGATTTTTTCGGCGTCGATTTTCAGGGCAATCCCAATCCGGTTGCCCTGTTGCTGCCAGATGACGATTTATGCACCCCGCTTTGTCGAACCGAAGCCACCCGCAAGCCTCTCGGGGAGCTGATGCTTTGCGGCACCCAGGTCTTCAGGGATCCCCATTTCGACCTGCTGCAACCGCCGCCTGAAAAACGGCCAGCTGAATAATGTGGCAAGCCGATTGCTAAGTGACGTAAAGAGAAAGCAAACACCATGTCACCCAGTCTGAGTCAAGAACAAATCAGCGGAGATTTTTACACGCGCAATTTCCAGCAGGGCCAAAGCGAGGATACGCTGATTCTCAACATGGGGCCCCAGCATCCGTCCACTCACGGCGTGCTCCGGGTTATTCTGGAACTCGACGGCGAGTATATCCGGCGGGCAGAACCGGTGTTGGGCTATCTGCACCGGATGCACGAGGCCATGGCCCAAAACCGCACGTATCTGCAGTACATGCCCAACATGGGGCGGGTGGATTATCTGCACGCCCTGGCCTGGAACTGGGCCTACGTGGGAGCCGTGGAGCGGCTGGGTGGCATCGAAGTGCCGCGGCGTGCCGAGTTTATTCGGGTGATCACCTGTGAACTCAACCGCATTGCCAGCCATTTGCTCTGGTGGGGGGCCTACCTGCTGGACCTTGGCGCTTTTACCCCGATCATGTATGCCTTCGAGGACCGGGAACGCATCCAGGACATTCTGCAATCGGTGAGCGGGTCTCGGTTGACCTACAGTTTTTTCCGTCCCGGTGGGGTATCCTTTGACCTGCCGGAGTCGTTTTTGGCCGATGTGCGCGAGTTCATCCCCCGGATGCGCGCCAGGCTGCCCATGTACAATGCGCTAGTGACCGATAACGTCATTTTGCGGTACCGGTGCATCGACGTTGGGCAACTGCCCCTGGAGATGTGCCGGCGCTACGGCGCCACCGGTCCCGTGCTTCGAGGATCTGGCCAGGCCTACGATGTGCGCCGCAGCGAGCCTTACGGAGTCTACCCGGAGCTGGACTTTGATATTCCCACCCAAAGCTCGGGCGATGCCATGGGCCGTTATTTGGTGCGTATCGCCGAGATCGAACAGAGTCTCAGAATTCTCGAACAGGCCGTGGAACGCTTTCCGGAGGGGGAGCACATCGTTAAATCGGCTCCCAAAGCCCGGTGGAAGGCACCAAGCGGTGAAACCTATTTCGCCGTGGAGGGGGCCCGGGGCAAAATCGGCGTGCATCTGGTCAGTGACGGCTCGTCCACGCCGTATCGATGCAAGCTGCGTTCCCCTGGATTCTCCAACCTCAGTCTCTTTGCCGAATTGGCTCGAGGAACCCTGCTGTCTGATGCCGTTTCCATCCTGGGAAGCCTTGACTTGGTAATTCCCGAAATCGACCGATAGGTTATATGCCATGATGTCCAACATGTTGTCCCAACCCATTGTGCAGATCATTATCGCGGCGGTTTCCGTCATGGCTTTTGTGGGAGCCAACGGGCTGCTTCTGGTCTACATGGAGCGGAAACTCGCGGGCCATTTCCAGCTCAGACCCGGCCCTTTCGAGGTGGGTTTTCACGGACTGCTGCAGCCCTTTGTCGACGCGGGAAAACTTATCGGCAAACAGCTGCTAACCCCCGATGGCGCTGATCCGCTGTTGTTTTGGCTGGCGCCCATCGTTTCGTTTATATGGGTGCTGGCGCTGTTTATCCCCATTCCCTTCGGTCCGGTGCTGACCGCTTTTCCCATGGAGCTGGGCCTGGTGCTGATTCTCGCCTTTTCCGGCACCAACTTGCTGGCCTTGTGTATGGCCGGCTGGGGATCCAACAACAAATGGGCTCTTTTGGGAGCCGCTCGAGCCGTGGCGCAAGCGGTGGCCTACGAAATACCGTTGCTGCTTGCGGTTCTTGCCGTAGCCTTTGTCACCGGATCACTCAACCTCTCCACCGTGGTGTCCATGCAGGGCAACTGGCCTTGGCAGTGGAATGTGGTCACCCAGCCGTTGGCTTTTCTGGTGTATTTTGTCTGCGCGGTGGCCGAGACCAATCGGGCCCCCATCGATCTGCCAGAGGCCGAAAGCGAGCTGACCGCCGGATTTCACACCGAGTATTCGGGCATGGCCTTCGGCCTGTTTTTTCTGGGTGAGTACGCCAACATGATCGTGGTCTGTGCGGTGGCCACAGCCCTTTTTCTGGGCGGATGGAAGGGGCCGTACCTGCCGGGATTCTGGTGGTTTCTCACCAAGATGTATTTTTTGCTCTTCGTGATGATCTGGCTGCGATGGACCTTTCCACGGGTACGCTTCGACCAGCTGCTGAACATCAACTGGAAATGGCTGCTGCCCCTGTCACTGGCCAACCTCCTGGCAACGGCATTGTTCGTCAAGCTTTTTTGAAGGAATCGACATGGGTTTCAAGAATAAACTGGCTCTGCTCAAGGAACAGTGGAGCCTCCTGGTGGGTCTGGGGGTGACCGGGGACAAGCTTTATCGACCCACGATCACCGTTCACTATCCCAGGGCCCAGGTGGACAACCTGTCCAGCTTTCGCGGCCCCATTCAACTGGTGGGCAGTGACAAGGATCCGAAAAAACCCCGTTGCATCGCCTGCATGATGTGCATGAACACCTGCCCATCGGGATGCCTGACGGTGGTCAAGAAAAAGGCCCCCAAACCCACGGCCCAGCAACTCCAGGCGGAGGCAGACGCCGTGGCTAAGGGCCAAAAGGTGAAAAAGGCGGCGGCTCCCAAGGAGCCGGAAACCTTTACCTACGATTTTAGCCTGTGCAGTCTCTGCGGTCTGTGCACCGAGGTCTGCCCGGTGGATTCCCTGGCCTTTTCCAACGACGTCTATCTCGTTACCCGGGACCGGAGCTCGCTGGTCATGGACCTGCTGGCGAAACTCCAATTGGTCCGAAACTCATGACCCTTTTTTTTCAACCATGACTGGTTAACGACCCGAGGACCCCATGGATAATTTGGCCCATTATGCATTTGCCTTTTACACCGTTTTCATCCTTGCCGGCGCCCTGATGGCGGCCATGGAAACCTCCCTGGTACGTTCCCTGGTGGGGTTGGTGGCCACCATGTTTGGTGTTGCCGGCATGTACATGTTGATGGACGCCCCGTTTGTGGCCCTGATGCAGATCTTGATTTATATCGGCGGGGTGGCGGTGTTGATTTTTTTCGCCATCATGCTCACCCATGCCGCCCCGACCGGTGACGAGGGGCAAAAACGCCCGTTCCGGAAGCACTTCAACGCCATATTGTGCGGATTGGTGCCGGCCTTTGTGCTCGGGGTGGCCATCGTCCGCCACGGCCCCCGAGGCTTCAGCATACCACAGCATGTAACCCTGGCGCAGTTGGGCGCTGGGCTGATGGGGCCCTATTTGCTGCCTTTCGAATTGATCTCCGTGGTTCTTTTCGTCGCCATGGCCGGTGCCGTCATGC
>JBJKSK010000051.1:0-4257 GCA_046704125.1 Desulfobacterales bacterium
TGCAGGGATGGATGTTTTCCCGGATACCCCGGTTTTTGCTGCCATTCCGGAGGTGACCCGGCCTGCGACGTTGTCTCAGCCCGGCGGATATGCCGGCAATATCCATGATTTTTGGGTCGATATCGGAAAGGATCAATCCTGCTCCGATCCGAAACTCAAGGAAATCGTGGCCCTGTGCCGGTCCGGATCGTGGCAGAAGGCCGCCGATCAACTGGATCGCTATGTGGCCAAAGGTTCCCGGGGACCGTGCATGGAGCAGGCCTATTTTATCCGGGCCTTTGCCCATTGGAGAGCCTCGCAGGCAAACCCGAACCAGGGCGATGTGGCCTCCGCGGATCGATTCCAGGGGGCCATGAGCTATTTCCCCAAATCCAAGTATGTGGCCTACGCCTTGGCTGCCTCCGGTATCATTTACCACGATATCCATAACGACGCCGAGGCCGCTGGATATTTCAAGATTTTGCTCGATTCCCACAAGTCCTATCCGGGGCTTCCGCAGGTCATGATGGCGCTGGGTCGTATCGATCAAAACACCGGGCAGATTCCTGAGGCCATCGCCTTGTTTCAAAAGTTGATCCAGAGGTATCCGGGCAGCGTCTATGCCCAAAGGGCCAAGGTGGATCTGGGCCAGGCCCTGTTTGACAACAACCAGTTTGCGGATGCCTTAAAGGTGGTCACCGATGTGGCCTCTGGCGATGAGGGCCAGATTTTTGCTTCACCGGATATCCTTCTGATCATGGGAAACTGCTACTATCAAATGGGAAATGCCGGAAAGGCCCGCCAGTATCTTTCCGAAGCCTACAACCTTTTTCCTTCTCTTCCAGACGCCCATATCGTTTTGACCCGTATCGGGGATACCTACCGGGACCAGAACCAACCGGGGAAAGCCATGAAATTTTATCGGTGGGTCGTTGCCAAATACCCCGGATCCGACGGCTTCGTGATCAGCTCCATGAGGCTGGCCGAGATGACCAGCAATGTGGCCAAGAAGGAAAAGACCTATCGGATGATCGTCGAACAACAGGGCGACAACCCCGTGGCCAAGCTGGCCCTGTTTCGTTTGGCCGCGCTGCTGCAAAAAGCCGGAAAACCAGAGCAGAGCATTGCCACCATCGATGCGCTCTGGGAGAAATTTCCTGGAGCACTCAGGGAAGAATCGATGTATATCCTTGAGGATGCCTATACCACCTTGTTTGACCGGCAGTTGAAGGCCGGGGACTATCCGGCCGTGTTGGAACGGTATGAGTCGGATAAGCCGCGTTTTGAACAGTTCCAGGATCCCAGGGTGTTTTACGCCATCGGCCGGGCCTACCTGGCTGGCTGCCTTTACAAGGCGGCCGTGCCGCTTCTCCAACGCGCCATAGAGACCTACCCCACCGAAAACCGGCCTGAATCGCTGCTGTATTTGACCGGATTGGCGCTTGATGAATCCGGACAGAGTCAAGAGGCCATCAAGACCCTGCAGGAATACGTTCAGCAATATCCCAAAGGCGTCCATGCCGGCTCGGCGCTGCGGCGGATGGGGTCTTTGTTGCTGGCCCAAAAACAGCCTAAGGCGGCCATTAAACGATACCGGCAAGCCTTGACGCTGGTTCACAACGCCGATGACCGGGCGGCCCTGTTGCTGGATATCGCCCGTGGGAATCTGGCCTCCGGACATTTTGCCAAAGCCGTCCAGGGAGCCGCTGATGCCATCGGGATATATGCCGCCGCCCCCCAGAAACATACCGGGATGATCTTTATCGCTTATCGGCTCCAGGGGGATGCTTACAGCCGATTGGGATCGTATTTGAAAGCCGGTGATGCCTATGCCATGGCCTTGAAGTTTTCCGGAAATGAGGGCAATGATTCCCTGCGGTTTCTGATCGGGGAATCCTACGAGAAAGGTGCCGATCTGAAACGGGCCAGGGAAATATACACCCGGATTCAGGCCGAGGGGGATACTTTCTGGGGACGACTGGCCCGGGAGCGGATCCGCGGCATCGATTTGGCGCAAGAACTCAAACAGGGATGATGCTTTACATTGTTGAATCGACAGATATTGATCGTGGATGACGACCCCAGGCAGCGCCGGGCATTGACCCATCTGTTAGAAGGCTGGGGTTGGCCGGTAACCGTGGCCCATGACGGCATCGATGCAGCGGCACAACTCAAGTCTGAACCCTTCGGGCTGGTGGTGGCCAGTGTGCAGACACCGGGGCTTGACACCATGGCCTTGCTGGATGCGGCTAGAATTCAAACGGATATGGCCAAAGTGCTTTTTATCGATTCGGAACCGTCCGTGACGCAGGCCGTAGCGGCGATGAAAGCCGGTGCCTTCGATTACCTGCCCAAGCCCATCGAGGACCAGCAGCTCCAGTTGCTGATTTCCAAAGCCTTTGACCTGGTGACGGAACCCGCTGTCGCCTCACCCCGCGTCCGGCCGCTTCGCATCGTGACCCGCAGCCGGGTTATGGAAACCTTGCTGGATCGGCTGCGGCAAGTCGCCGATAGCCGCGCCTCGATTCTGATCCAGGGCGAAAGCGGAACCGGAAAGGAGCTTTTGGCCCGCTTTATTCATGAACACAGCAGTCGGCGCCAGCAGCCTTTCGTGGCCATCAACTGTGGCGCGTTGCCCGAATCGCTGCTGGAAAGTGAACTTTTCGGATATGAAAAGGGGGCCTTTACCGGGGCGGTATCGCGCAAACCGGGAAGATTCGAGCTGGCCCAGGGCGGAACGATTCTTTTGGATGAAGTGACCGAGATGCAGGTGTATCTGCAGGCCAAGCTGCTGCGGGTGCTCCAGGAACGGGAAGTCGATCGGGTGGGCGGCGTGCGGCCGGTGCCCGTCGATGTCCGGGTGCTGGCCACCACCAACCGTGACATTCGAGACGCCCTCGACAAGGGGGATTTCCGGGAAGATCTTTACTATCGGCTCAATGTGATTCCTCTGGTCGTGCCGCCCTTGCGGGAGAGGCCCGAAGACATCGAGGTGCTGGCTTTTCATTTTATCGAGAAATACAATGAAATTGACGGTCGAAATGTCAAAACATTGACAACCGAGGCGCTTGTCGCCCTGATGTCCCAGCATTTTCCCGGAAACGTGCGGGAGCTGGAAAATGTTATCGAGCGTGCCGTGCTGATGTGCGATGGGCACGCGATCCGCGAAGCCGACCTTTTCTTGGACGCCTCTTCGGGTGCCGTCGGCGAGCCGGTCGGGCTTTCCGAGCAGCTGATGAGTGTGCCGCTCAAGGAAGTGGAGCGGAAACTGATTTTCCAAACCCTGGACCGCACCAATGGAAACCGGACTCACGCCGCCAAGATGCTGGGCATCAGCGTGCGCACCCTGCGAAACAAACTCAACGAATACAAAGAAACAATGACTTGATTAGAAACCATCCGTTACCTATACCGTCTTTTCAAGAAATCGTCTTTTAAAAGCTGGTAGACGCATTGGCCTGAAAATTGCTTTCTCTTTGCGTAAACGCTTCGGTTGAATTCACCCACATAGCCGGTCCGCGCCAGATGCGTGTTTCAGTGGACGTTTCAAAGGGGATGTCATGACTGATATGTTTTCCGGAGATAGTAATTTTAAGTTGCTCACCAAGGCCATGGACGTGTCCGCGCGTCGAAACCGATTGCTTTCTGACAACATCGCCAATATGGACACCGTCGGATATCAGCCCAAGGACCTCAATTTTCAGAAAAGCCTCCAACGGGCCATGGAAGACCATGGCGTATTTTTGGAACGGACCAACCCGGTTGATTTCAGCGGGGAACCCGTTGCGGGAGCCAACGATGTGATGGTCACTCGAAAGACCGGTCCATTTGACCGGGATCCGGTCAACATCGATGTCGAGATGACCCATTTGGCTGAGAACAATCTTCAATACCAGACCAGCGTGGAACTGCTGCTGAGAAAACTGGCGATCCTGAAAAACGCCATTACTGACGGAGGACAATGATGAACCTGTTGCAGTCGTTAAATGTCAGTGCCACCGGGCTATACGCCAATCGCGTCAAGATGAACGTCATCGCTGAAAATCTGGCCAACAGCGAAACGACGCAAACCGCAGAGGGCGGTCCCTACCGCCGGAAAATGGTGGTCTTCAAAGCCTTGCCGGACAACGATTTTGGGAGCACCCTCAACGGGTTTAATCAAAACGATTCAGGCGGGGTGGAGGTCTCCAAAATCGTGGAGTCCTCGAAGGATTTTCATCTGGGTTACGAGCCAAATCATCCTGATGCCAACTCGGAAGGCTATGTGGCGTATCCCAA
>JBJKSK010000052.1:0-4558 GCA_046704125.1 Desulfobacterales bacterium
CACTCAGGGGAACCTCAACTTTGAGCCTCCGCGTAGTTTTTTCCCCCATTTCCAAAATGCATTTTCCGAAACTGTAGAGGGCTTTTCTCCCGGCGGGAATACCTCAACGGGGGTTTCCCTGAAGGCCATTTTAAAGCCTCTTGAGTGCAGGAACCGGAGCGTCGCTTTTTGTCTTTCAGAGAGTGTGCCGGGCTCCGGGATTCCCGCCGGCTTGGGCTCGGAAGACGGCCCGCGCACATCGTCTCTAAGCCCCGCAAGCCCAGGATTACAAAAATAGGACGCACGCATGGTTTCGATCCGATGGGAGCCTTGCGCCAGCACCGGCATCTTGCCTTGCGCGCAGTCCAATAAGAGTTGTACGGGGGCGATCAAGGGCCACATGGCTTCGCCGACGCTCTGGCCCTGCGCCAGGCCGTAAATGCTTTGCCACGTGCGGCGGGTTTCCACAAGCCTTTTCCCTGGGAAATCCGACCCGTACCGGGCCGTGTCGTAATCGTCCAGGTTGAAGATGGCGCGCACCCCGGCGTTGCCGGTGAACGAGGCCTATCGGCCTTTGTAGAGGTCTTTCGGATTGTTGACACCACCTTTTTCGTTGCTTACCCTATCGTTTCCCCCTGTCGATTTTACGGTTCGCCAAACGACTAAGGGTGCAGGATGGTTTCAGTGGACCTGCCTAACTAAGGAGAAATGCGTCATGAAATTCATGATGTTGATGATTCCCGCGGTATACAGCGATAACAAGAAATTGCCCGCGACATTCGCACCGGATCCAGAAATGGTGGAAAAGATGACCAAGTACAACGAGGAGTTGGGAAAAGCCGTTCGCATAACGGACTTGAACGGGCTGCAACCTCTATCAACGGGTGCACGGGTGTCGTTTGTGCAAGGAAAAGCCACGGTCACGGACGGCCCCCTTGTTGAGGCGAAGGAAGTGCTGGGTGGCTATTGGTTGGTGGAAGCCAAGTCTAAAGAAGAGCTGTTGAAATGGGCCCGGAAGTGCCCGGCCCAGGACGGGGACATCATCGAAATCCGTCAGATTTTTGACTTCGGAGAGAAATAAGGACGTGTGATGCTTTTACAACAATGAAGCGTTTAATCGCAGCGAGGCTTTAGCCTACTCGTTGAAGCGATGAATAAAAGCCAGTCGGCCCAACCGGGCTCGTACCTCGGCGGCTGACCATGTCCTTGGCCCTCACAGGCTGGAAAAGAGAGGGACTCGGAAGATGAATGCCAAGAAGCAGACTACCGAGAAACTAAACTCAAAGCATGAGAGCTCGGAGTCAACCTCCAAACTGATCGACGCTATGATTCGCGAGCTGGGCGACTGGCGGGGCGAGACTCTATCGCGCATCCGCGCTCTGATCAAGGAGGCGGATCCAGATGTGGTCGAAGAAGTGAAATGGAGAAAACCGTCGAACCCGATGGGGGTCCCGGTTTGGTCTCACAACGGGATTATCTGCACGGGCGAGACATACACGGCGCACGTCAAGCTGACCTTCGCCAAAGGTGCCTTACTTACGGATCCGCCACGCCTTTTCAACCAAGATGGAACCGTAAGGCGCGCCATCGACATCCGCCGGGGCGATGCAATCGACGGGGTAGCGTTCAAGGGGTTGGTTCGCGCCGCCGCGGCTCTGAATACATCAAAAGGCAAACAAAATGCAAAAGGGCCAAAATAGGGCATATAGGCCAATACCGTGGCGAGAGCAAATCGTCACTTTATTCCTGGACACATATGGCACCTTACGCATCGCTGCCATAAGAGGGAATTTCTGCTTGAATCTAGTAAAGACCGTCAAGGGTGGATGCAATGGCTGTACGAGGCAAAGACAGGAATGCCGGGCAAGAAACATTGCCACTGCGAGTCGGTCGCATGTCGAGGCAGTTCAAACCAAACGGACGGATTTGCGATTGGCCGTCAAATTCGTCAGGGTGCTGAATGTTTTGAATGGCGAGAGCCTCAGTCGTCCTATAATGCTCTTTTTGAGGTCGAAAAGCGCAATATTAACAGCTTGACTTGGTTCGACCCCGATGCCACTCTGGTGCCGCAAGCGATGTTTGCCCGATCCAGCCATCCGGCAAGTGTCCGGCGTCTGGTAAAACAGGTCGCGATACAATCGCCGGGGGCAATGGGCGCTGGCATAGGACAAGGTGGATTTGTTGGGAGCCTTCTTGACGCCCAGATGACGCCGCTTTCACGTAAGCTCTTGGCTTGGGCGAGTTGGCAAGAAAGCATGGCTACGAAATGATCCCAGCTGCTAAAACCTTTGGCGCACCGCTCGGCTTGATGACGGAAGACCAGGTTAAAAAAATTGTCCACGAGGAAACGAAGCAACCAGTTGACTGAACAGACTTTCCTGTCGTACATTGGTTCGCCCCCTTGTTTTGGCGAACGGTTTCTTTTGGCGATTAAACCATTTCTCACAAGGGGACTTTTTTCAAGGTTTCAGCAAACTACTTCCGCTGATAATTCATTTTGGACAAGAGTGAGGTGGATTAAAAAGCAGAATGAGTAAAAAAGAGAAAGTGCCGAGACTGGCGCAATTCCCAGCCACCGCCATCTGCGGCAATGATATATCATCGTCTGTACTATATGTTTCCGCTCTGTCAATTATGGCCGCCGGCCAGTACGCCTGGGTTGTCCTATTGATAGTTGCCGGCGTTCTGCATCTGTTCAGAAAAATATACGGCGAAGTTGTAGGGGCTCTTCCCTTAAACGGCGGGGCCTACAATGCCCTGCTCAACACAACCAGTAAGTCGATGGCTTCACTGGCGGCAACCCTTACCCTGCTCTCCTACATGGCCACAGCCGTGATCTCCGCCTCCGAGGCCATGCATTACCTGCACGGCATAATTCCAGCCGTTCCGGTAATCTGGGCCACTGTTCTGCTTCTCGCGATTTTCCTGGGTGTTACTGTTATGGGTATCGGAGAGTCTTCAATCGTTGCTCAGGTTATTTTTGTCTTCCATCTTATTTCTCTGACCATACTTTCCGGGGCGATAACCTTTTATCTGTTCAACAACGGCCTGCAAGTCTTCTTTAAAAACAGTCATCTGCCGCTGCCGCATGGCAGTGTGGTGAATGCCATTTTCTGGGGTTTTGCCGCTGCCATGCTGGGTATTTCAGGTTTTGAGACTTCGGCCAACTTTGTTGAAGAGCAGCGGGACGGCGTATTTCCCAAGACTTTGCGCAATATGTGGGTTGTGGTCAGTATCTTCAATCCTCTGATGGCCTTTCTGGCCCTGGCGGTCGTGCCGATCCCGGAAGTGAGTCTCCATGAAACCAATCTGCTTTCCCATATGGGGTTCATCAGCGGCGGCGACTGGCTGGCATCTCTTATCTCCATTGATGCGGTCGTCGTCCTGAGCGGTGCTGTTCTAACCGCGTATGTCGGAGTCACCGGGCTTCTGGAACGTATGACGCTCGACAGAATTCTTCCGGGCTACTTACTGAAGAAAAACAAAAGGGGTAGTTCTTATCGCATCTCTACGGTTTTTTTCGTCCTATGTGTCTCAATTTTATTTATCACAGCGGACGAAGTAGAAGTGCTGGCCGGGGTGTATACCATCTCTTTTCTCATGGTCATGGGACTTTTCGGCCTTGGCAATATCTTTCTCAAAGTAAGACGTGCGAAACTGCCCCGCCCGGAACGGGCAACGTGGCCGGCCGTCGTTTTGGCCATCCTGGCGGTGTTATGCGCACTTTTCGGAAATATAATCAAAGAACCGCTGCATGGAGAGGCATCAAATCTGGCCATTTTTGCCGAATACTTCATTCCGGCCATAATTTTTGTCGCCATCATGCTGAACCGAATCGCCCTGCTTGATATTTTGCTGCGACTCATTGAATTTCTTTTTGTGCCGGTCCTGAAGCTGGTGACCAGGACCAATGAGTGGATCAGGGAGACTATTGACAGAATCCAGTCCCAGGAATTTGTTTTTTTTACCAGGGGGGACAACCTTTCAAATCTTAATAAAGTCCTGCTTTACATCCAAGGCAATGAACACACCCAGAAGATCAAGATTGTGACCGTAAATCAAAACGACAATGAAGAAGTTTCCGAGAAACTCCTGAAAGACATCGAATTCCTGGAAAGGGAATATCCTGAATTCGCTATAGAATTCATCACTATCAAGGGGGAATTTGGACCGGAATTGATCCACAAACTTTCCAACCAGTGGAAAATTCCAGTCAATTTCATGTTTATCGGCTCTCCGGGAGACCGATTTCCTTACCGAGTTGAAGAACTTGGCGGTGTAAGACTCATCATCTAGCACAATAAAATAGTCTTGAAGGCCGCATGAACTTTGGCCGACTGATAGGCCATACAAACTAAGGACCTTTACATGATCAAATCGTTGACCCGTTTTCTATGGGTGCTGCTGTGCGTGCTGCTGGCAGGACGAGTCGCCTGGGCCGGCGACAACGGTGCCGGCAGGGGGAGGCAGGCTTCGAAAGGCACCTACAGTCAAAACGAAATGCTGCGCGATGCCAACCGGTTCTTCGGAAAGGGCGCTGCGGGGATCGCCAAGGTGATTGAGAAGGCGTTCAGGGAAA
>JBJKSK010000053.1:0-5285 GCA_046704125.1 Desulfobacterales bacterium
CCCCAAAAATGATGATGACAGACCCGGAAGCCAGGGGGTTTTTTTGAGGCCGGGGACCGGGCCCATATTGGAAACCCGAAACGGGCAGACCTAGCGTCTGTACCAAGGAAAAACAGATGGCTTTTCAGAAGCAGACAGTCTGGAAATACGCTTTGTTGGCCGCCTGCCCGTTTCTGTTCTATCTGTCTTACCAGCTGGTCCTGTTTGTCTTGCCCAAGGCAACGCCTGTGAAAACCGGTCACCCGAAACCGGCCGGTGCCGTCCGTTCGACCGGTTCAACCGGTTCGGCCGATTCAATCGATTCAATCAGCGCGTATTGTAAGAAATCCGACGCCAACCCGATCACGCCGTCTGCGTTGAAAGCCCTCCAGACGGCTGCCGGCGGCGGGGACGCAAAGGCCCAGGTTCAACTCGGCAAGCGTTATTTCTACGGCCAGGGTGTGCCTCAGGACTACAGCAAGGCCGCTAACTGGTTCCGAAAAGCCGCCGGGAAGTGGAACATCGAAGCCCTGGCCTATCTGGGCTCCATGTTTGCCGACGGCCTGGGCGTCCCCCAGGACAATGCCGAGGCGCTGGCCTTGCTTAAGCAGGCCGCTGAAAAGGGAAACGCTTATGCCCAGCGCCATCTCGGCGACATGTATGTCTTCGGAAAAGGGGTCCGCCAGGACTATTCAGAGGCGGTAAAGTGGTACCGCAAGGCCGCCGAGCAAGGCAGTGCGGCGGCGCAAGCCGAACTTGGCAAAGCCTATGCGCATGGAACCGGAGTTCAACGGGATTTATCCAAATCGGTCAAGTGGCTTCAAAAAGCCGCCATCCATGGAAATATCTCGGCTCAAATCGCCCTTGGCCAGGCTTACGCATCCGGCCAGGGCATCCAGCAGGACAATGTCAAGGCCTTTATGTGGTTAAGCCTGGTCCTTGCCAATTTCGGGCTGCCCGAAGATGTTCGAAAAGATCTGGATCGTCTTGAGCGGGATATGACTTCCGACCAGCTCGAATCCGCCAGAAAAGAAACGGCTGAATTGAAGTCCAAACTTATATGTAACTAGCCGGCTATAAATAAGATATAATTTGTTTAAATTTACTTTTCAAACTCTTGCTGTCTAGCCGATACGGCGGGTTTGAAAAATAAGTTGAAAATCCCTTTCGGGTTATGATATCGATATCTTGTTCCCCCGGATACATTTCCATCTCTCGCGGCGATAAACTGATTTTACTTGTGGTAGCCTTATGGAGTATTCTGATCCGACGACGCGCCAGCTGTTTGAACTTATCGATGCCATGCCCGGCGCCGATCGTGTGCGGCTCCTGGAAGAGCTCATGGAGCGGCAAAAAGCCTCCAGGCGAAAGCATCTGCGCAAGGGTTGCACCGATTCGGTGCATTATTCCGACGGCGAGCACTTCTTCAAGGACATGGCCAAAAATATCAGCGAAGGCGGCGTCATGATATCCACCAAGCGCGCCTTTGCCGTGGGCCAGATCCTTTCCGTGGTCATTCCGCTGGGGGACCACGGGGAATCCTTCAAGTTCAAGGGCAAGGTCGTGTGGGCCAAAAATGACGGTATCGGGGTGAAGTTTTTCGGCAATCCCGTTTCCCTGACACGACGTCTCAAATTCTAGGGCGGGCTTGCCCGCAGGGCTGTAGACTGCAGACTGTAGGCTGTCAAGCTGTCAAGCTGTCAGACTGCAGGAAGCGTTCAGAAAAAGTCTTTCTTTATTCCTCCCGCCTTATCTTCCCGTATCATCCGGACCATCTTTTTTTTCCGGCAAAGCGCAAGGCTTGCGGCCGGGGAAAAAGGGATGACAAGCCAGGCCCTGGTGGTTATCCTTTAACGGCCGGGTTCGGGCCGATTTCCCGTCCATCGGCTGTCGGCCCCGGCCGTGTTTTCAACCAGCCCCGGCGGCGGCTTCATGCGGCCGCCGGATTGCCTATATTTTGGAGGTAGTGCCATGAGCGAGGAAAATACCGGCAACGAAAAAACCGCTGGCGGTTCGTCTTCGGACAGCTGCTGCTGTTACTATGTGGTGGATTCGTGCGGCTGCTGCATGGATCCGTGCGGATGCCAGGGCAGCGCCTGCTGCAGCCCGTAAAACAGCAGTTAACACATTATTTTCACCAATAAATCCGCTCCGGCCGCAAACGGCCGGAGCGGATCGCTTCAACTCACGCCGAAGCCTTCAACCTGGCTTCGTTCTCATTTTTAAAAATGATCGAAAACAGGTTTTTCCTCGAATTCTGGTAATGCTCCTTGATCAGCCGCTTGCAGCGGTCCACATCCTTGTAGCGCACCGCCTCAAACAGCTGTTCATGTTCCTTGATGATCTCGCCGATGCGCTCGACCCTGAGGTGCTCGATGCGGAATCGAAGAAAAATTTTCCGGCAGATCTCCCGATACCGCTCGGGCAGGTACTCGTTGCCGGTCATTTCGATGATGGCGGCGTGAAACTCCGTATCCAGGATAAACATCTTTCGCTGCACGCGGTCGGTGCTCGTTTTTTCAAAATCGGTCTTGCGTTTTGAAAACAATTCAAGGCCCTGGGGCGTCATCTGGCGAACGGCGCGGCCCACGGTTCCCAGTTCCAGGATCTCCCGGACGTCATAGAGGTCCTCGGCTTCTTTTTCCGTCAACTTGTGAACCGAGTAGCCCTGGTTGGGGACAAAATCCAGGTACCCCTCCTTGGCCAGGATGCTCAAGGCGTTGTTTACCGGCGTGCGGCTGACCCCCAGGCGCTGGGCCAGGTCCACAAACACCAGTCTCTGGCCCGGAACGATATCATAATCGAGCATCATTTCCTTGATGCGGCCATAGACGACCAGCGTTAAATTCTTCTGCCCTTTCAAGACCAAACCCTCGCAGCGAACCGTTTACGGCGTCTTGCCGGACGCCATCGGCCAAACGTTTTTGTACATGTTAAATTGTATACAAAAAAAATCAAGGATTTTTTAGACACGCGCTGGATCTGCCGCGTTCCGGCACACCCGTCAGGCCGGCGGGGTCACAGCCATACCGTCTCGAGCACTCGGCTCTGGGTCAGGTCTCCGATGGCCTGCCGCCGCGTTTTCCCCTGCCATGCGATTTCCACGGCATAAGGGCCGCTGTTTTCTTCTAGCCCGTCGAACTTGAATTCGCCGAAATCATCCGTTGTGATCCGGTGGAGGCATTCTTTGCCGTTTAGCAGGCTCACCACGGCCCCGGCCGCGCATTCCTCGACCGAGCCCGTTTTCACGGCCACGGTCCCGGAGACAAAGCAGGAGGCAAACCGGTACAGATTCTTGTAGTAGACCACGGGCTGCCGGATTCCGGGGGCATAGGGCTGCAGGCCCTGCCCGGAAATTTCGGCTTCAAGCTTGCCGGAATCCAGGCAATCCACGGTAAGCGCCCCGGTCGGGCAGGCCTGGACGCATCGCGGGGCCTTCCAGCCGCCGTCTAGCAGGTGGGCGCAGAAGGTGCATTTCTGGGGCAGGTTCAACTCTTCGTTCCACCATATGGCGCCGTACGGGCACGACTTGACGATATCTTTCCGGCCGCCGGCCTTTTGCGGATCGATGATCACGATGCCGTCTTCTCTCCGGTACACCGCCCCGTTTCTGGCGCCATGGGTGCACGGCGCGTCTTGGCAGTGCATGCAGGGCTTGGGGAGATAGGCCACGTCCACCATGGGAAACCGCCCCCGCTCTTTTGCCAGGATGTCGATCCACCGATGGCCGTGAAGGGGCTGGGCCTGTGAATAGCCGGGCCACTGGTTTCCGCAGTGCTCGTCTTTGCAGGCGAGAAAGCAGTTGTTGCAGTTCTCGCATTTTTCCACGTCGATGACCATGATCCAGGTGTTCATGCTTGCGCCCTCCCCCACCGCCGGATCTCCACCAGGCAGGAATTGGATGCGGTGGAATGCGACCTGCGGATGATGTTTCGGCTCGGGGTCAGCAAATTGATGCACCCTCCCCGGTCCGTGGACGCGCCGGGCTCACCGACCGGATCGTAGACCGCCGACCCCTCGCAGGAAAGCGCGGTGCCCGGCGCCAGGCGCTGGGACACCCGGGCCGCGCAGATCACCGAACCCCGGTCGTTGAAGACCTCCACCAGGTCATCGGGCCCGATGCCGCGCTTTCTGGCGTCCTCGGCATTGATTCGGACAATCCAGTAGTAATAGCCGTCCACAAGGATGCGGTGGTCCCTGACGTCGTTGATGACTCCGTTTTTCCCGTCAAACATGGTGTGGAAGCTGTACCGGGGATGGGGAGACAGCAGCTGCAGGGGAAATTTCCGGTACAGCGCGCTTTGCGGCCCCTCCCAGGAAGGGATGTAGGTGGGAATCACCGGCCGCTCCGGATCATCCGGGGCAAAGCGCTTGAGGCTCGAGGACTCGAACTCCAGCTTGCCCGACTGGGTCTGGAGCCCCTCGCGCCACTGCTGCGTATAGTCCGATGGCAGCGGGGCGAGTTCCGGAACGTCTTTTTTCCGGCCTTCGGCAAACCAGCGGTAGGAAACCGGCGCGCGAAGCGCCGGTTTGGGGGCCGGCACCACGTAGTAGCCTTTTTTGAGAAACCGCCTCCAGGAGATCACCCCGGGAAGATCCGAGGCGTCAAAGAGCCGCCGGCACCACTCCAGCTCCGTCATGCCCTCGGAATACGGGGCGCCCAGCCCCAGGCGCTGGGCCAGGTCCATGAAAATCCGGTAATCGGACCTGGATTCCCCCAGTGGCTCGATGCATTTGTGCTGCATGGTGATGACCCGGTGGTTGCACTGGATGAACTGATGGTGGCTGTAGCCCCCGGAGTTGGCCGTCTCGCCGATGTCCCAGCGCTCGAAGTTGGTGCAGGCCGGAAGGATAACGTCTGCAAACTTGGCCTCGCCTTCAAACCAGATGGACTGGTTGACCACAAACTCCAGGTTCTCGCTGCGATAGGCCCGGGCATAACGGTTGGAATCGGCCATGGTGCCGAAATGAGACCCGCCGTACTTGTAATACAGCCTCGCCGGGCTGTGGCCCGGGGCCGGGTAGCGAAATTTCTTGAACTGGCCCTCGATGCTTTTCGGGTCCGTGGGATAGCCCTCGCAGGCCCCGTTTAAGATCGCCTCGGGGATGCGAAGCCGCGGGATCATCTGGGCCACGGTGTTCATGGTGGGATGCTGGGGCATGCGCTGATACATGCTGACGCGCAACCCCGTGGTGTCCAGGTCGCCGGAAAGGCCCCCTTCGGCGTATCCCGGGAAATAGAAGCAGGTGTCCACGGGCGCCCCCTGCTGGAGACATCCCAGGTTGACGCCCGGTTTGCCCAGGCC
>JBJKSK010000054.1:0-6259 GCA_046704125.1 Desulfobacterales bacterium
GATCAAAAACGCGACGATCTTGTAAAAAACAATGTTGACGCCCATCGCCGAAGCGGCCTCCTCGTCTTCCCGGATGGCCCGGAAAAACAACCCTAGCCGGGATCTGAGGACGGCGCGCATCACCAAAAGGGATATCGCCAGGATGCCCAGGATGGTGTAGTAATAGGGAACTTTGGACGGGGTCTGGAACAGCTGCGGCACCGTCAAGCCGGCCGCCCCCGCCGTGAAGGTATACTGGGCGTTGAGGGAAATGCGGACCAGCTCGGCAAAGGCGATGGTGAAAAGCGCCAGGTAGGCCCCCGTCATCCTCAAGACCAGGACCCCCACGACCAGACCAGCCAGGGTTGCGGCCCCCGCGCCGATAAGCATGCCCGCCCAGATGGGCAGATGAACATGAATCACCAGCAGGGCCGAGGTATAAGCGCCGATACCGGCCAGGGCCATATGCGCAAAGGAAAACTGCCCGGCGAATCCCGCCAGCAGGGTCCAGGATGACGCCAGCAAGGCGTAGTAAAGGGCCAGGACCAAGACTTGGAGCCAATAAGAATGCACCAGGATCGGCACAGCCAGGGCCAGACCCATCGCGATGGCGCCGACCAGGACATCTCTTTTCATATTATTCCATTTTCACATGTTTTTCGCCGAAAAGCCCTGTGGGTTTCACCAACAGGACAATGGCCAGGAGCAGGACGCCGAACGCATTCTTGTAGGCCAGCCCCACTGCCGGGTTGATGAAATAGACCGAACCCAGGCTCTCCACTTCGCCCAAAAGGAGGCTTCCGATGATGGCCCCCTTAATGGAACCCATTCCCCCCAAGACAATGATCACAAACGCCTTGATGCCCGGGAGCGTACCCATCGTGGGCGATATAAGAAAAATCGGACCCATGAGGGCGCCGGCGCCGCCGGCCAGCGCCACCCCGATGCCAAAGGCCAGCAGGTTCAACCGATGGGGATTGATCCCCACGATCGCGGCGGCATCCCGGTCCTGGCTCACGGCTCTCAAGGCTTTTCCGAGAAAGGTCTTGCCAATGACCAGAAGCAGGGCGAGCATGATGATCACAGCCGCGCCGGAAACGATCAGGCGATTGTAGTCCAGAGTCAAAAACCCCAGTTTCGCCACCCCGGAGATAAAATCCGGGGATTTCACCGTCCCTGGGCCAAAAACCGACTTGGCCAGGTTTTCCAAGAAGATTCCAAGCGCGAAGGTGATCAGTATGGCATATTCATCCTTTCGTTCCACGGCGCCGGTGTAAATGGGACGCAGAAAAAGATACTGTATCGCCAACGCGATGAAAAACACGACGATCATGGACAGAAAAACCGACAGAATCGGATCGAGGCCCAAGTGTGTGGAGAAGTAGTAGGAAACGAAAGCGCCCATCATGTAACACTGCCCATGGGCGAAATTGACCAACTTGAGCACGGAAAAGATCAGCGCGAGCCCGATGGCCATCAAGGCGTAGAGCAGGCCGATGATCAGTCCATTTACGATCTGGGCGGTCAAAAGTTCCATGAAACCCTGCTCCCTAAACAGACATTGGCGATAAAAGACAGGTAAACGCTCTTGGCGTTTAAGGCCTCAGGATCGCAGGCCAGAGCAACTGGGCATCGGTATATTTTTGCCCCTGTTCCGTGTATTGGACGATCACGGCTTTGGCTCCGGGCCATTCATGGTACATGTAGGCCGGCTTTCGGTCGGAGGAAAAATAAATCGTCCCCAACACCCCTTTGTACCGGATTTTTTCCAGCTCCGTTACGATGGCGTCTGGTTTGGTAGAGCCGGCGGCTTCGATGGCCTTGGCCATCACATGGATGGAATCATAGGCTTCCATGGCCGCAAAGGTGGGCAGCTTGCCCGTCTTGGCCTTGAATTTGGCGATAAAGGCTTCGACGGCCGGAGTCACTCCGAGAGCCGGATGATAACCCGTTTTGGTGATGGAAAAAACACCGGCGGCACCCACGGTTTGCCAGTATTCAGGATACAGGGCGTCCGTGCCGACGGCAAACATGGCGGTCTGCGGGGTTGTGGCCAGCCCGACATCGGCGGCCTGCTTTACAATCAGGTATTCCCCGGTCCCCGTAAAAGCATCGATTACCAGATCCGGCAAAGGTCGCATGGCCTTGAAAGTGAGCAGTTGGGGGGTGAAGTCGGCGACGGTCCGGTCGGCAACGATGGATGTATAGCTGATGTTTTCCCCGTCGATGTTCTTTGCCCCCACCAGGTTTTCTTTCAGCACACGATCCACCCCAAGCCCCCAATCGCTGTTTTCCACGATCGCCACAATGTTGCGGGAACCGATGGCCTTGATCCAGTCGGCGACTTTCGTGTAGAAAAGCGAGTTGGCCGGCGCGATGCGAAACACATAAGGGTACTGTTTGGCGGTCAGATCATCGGCCCATGCCTCGGAGATGATAAAGGGCAGCTTTCTCTGATTGGCCACCTCGGTCTCGGCCTTGGCCACCGAGCTGTGAAACTCGCCGACCACGCCGACGGCACCGGCATCGGCCAGCCGATTCATCGCCGAACTCCCTTCTTCGGGAAGCCCCCGGGTGTCTTCAAACTGGAGTTTGACCGGTTTTCCGAGAAGCGTTCCGACCTCTTTTACGGCCATCTGCATCGCGGTTCGCATCTCTTTTCCGCTCTCGGCCGCGCCAGGCGAGGAAAGCGGCCCCACCCCACCGATGATAATCGGCTCTTGCGCCCATGTTGAAGGTCCTCCGATAAAAATTGCCAGCAATACAATTCCGATGCTAGTCAAGAATTTCTTCATGGCCTTTTATCCTCCTTTCAATGGTGTGGATTCAAACCGGCAGATCGCCTTTCGGTTTCCGATGGGTGATGCCCCTCCGCAAAGGGCTTTTCGGCGCCTTTTGGGCATCGGGGAAACGGCTTGAATTGACAAAAGAATGCCTTTCATTCACTAAGAGATGAATGAACAACTTTCCTCTGTAATCGTTGATTGAAAATGAAATATTTTTATTATGAATAGTATAAACTAACGTTTCATTCAGTGAACTGTCAAGGCAAAAAATGGAGAGAGAAAGCGCACCATACCCGATGGCCGTGCGGTGGGACTTTTTTGCAGCCAGAATCCCTTTCACAGGATCCAAAGCCTTGGTAGCGCAGGCGAGGTTTTTCGAAAGGAAAGCCCGTTTCAGTCCACGTTGCCGGCTACAAAAAGCCGATGAATCCGCCGGTTTCGGGAATTTCCGGTTGGCCCCCGGGCGCCGGGGGTGATGAAGATGTTTGGGGCTCAATCGACAGGAGCCGGGATGGAGCTGATCGTGTCGTTCTCGTGATAAATGGAACGGCCCTTTACCAGGCTGTGCCCAGGGCGCCTTGAGAAGGTTGCCGCAATGTACACGAAAAAACTCAGGGACGCGATCCATGTGCTGGCAGGATAGCCAAAGGTATAGGCGCAGGCCATGCCGCCCCAGGTTTCCATGATACCCAGCAGCACCGCCATGATCAAACCGTTTTCGGCGCCTTTGCAAAGGGATCTGGCGGCCGCGGGGGGGCCAACGATCAAGGCAAAAATCAGCAGTGCCCCGATAATGGGAACGGCGATGGCTACCGTTGCGGCCATCAGACCAAGAAAGACGAAGTTTAACGCTCGAATGGGTACACCCCTTCCGGAGGCCGCTTCTTCGTTCAGGCTCATGAATAACAAAGGTCGGAAAATCAGACCCATGCCCACCAAAACCGCAATGGCAACGCCCACCGAAAGATAGGCCTGATCCAAGGTTACACCCACGATACTGCCAAACAGGATGCTCATCGCTGATTGCGCATTGGTCGTGTACATATTCAGGAAAAGAACCCCAAGACCCAGGGTGAACATGAGAATCATGCCGACGCCGACATCCCGTTCGCTCAACCGGCGCCCCGACCAGGCCAGGCCAAATGCGGTAAGAAAGGTGGCTGTAAAAAGACCGGCATAGGGATTGTAGCCAAGCAGGATGGCACCGGCCGCCCCGGTAAAGCCCACATGCGAAATCGCATGGGCGGCGAAAGCCTGGCGTCGCAGCGTGACGAAATAACCCACGACCGCACCGGCTACGGAAATCGCCGTTCCCGCCGCCAAGGCATGGCGCATGAATGCGTAATTCAAGCCTAAGATCATATTGAATCTTCCGCGCAGCGGCAGTGGAAAATCGAATCGGGAACAAAATGGCCTGCCCCGTTTACCCGCATCGAATTGCCGTAGAGCTCTTTGAGCATAGAGGAATTCAAAAAGTCTTCAACTCCGCCAAACCGCCCTGCGCCACCGGCCAAGTAGAGCACATGGTCCATATAGGGCAATAAGGGGTTGATGTCGTGGCCGGTCATAAATGCCGTGATGCCGCGTTCCCGACACAATCCGGAGGTCAATTGAAGCAGTTGCTGCTGGGCCTGAGGATCGAGATTATTGAGAGGCTCGTCCAGAAACAGGATACGCACCGGATTGACCAGGGCCTGCGCTATGCGCACACGTTGCCGCTGTCCGCCTGACATGCTGTCCAAGGGCACTTTAGCCAGGTTCGCCGCATGTACCTGAGACAAGGCCGCCAGTGCCGCCTGGTGTCGTTGCTGACGCTGCCACGACCATGCCCACCGCTCGCCCCGCCAAGCCGCGCCGACAAATGCCGCCGCGCTGAGCAGGCACCCTTCCGCCTCTGGCGATTCCCGCTGGCTGACATAGCCGATTTGACACGATGCCTTACGGATATCCGTATTTAGGATCCGCAAGCGAGAAAAGCGCGCGGGGATAAGACCCAACAAAGCTCTAAACAGGGTCGTTTTCCCGGCCCCATTGGGTCCGAAAATGCCGACAAAATCGCCCTCCCGGACTTGAAATTGCAGGTGCTCAAAGACATGGCTCCCGCTCAACTCACAGCTGAAGTCATCAACCTCGAGGGCGATTGCGCGACTCATTGGCCTGTGGCTCCGGCTGGAATGGCCAGCGCTTTATCCAACGTCTGCAGTGCCTGCACCAGCCATCGGGTATAGCCGGTTTGCGGTGGCACGAACTCATCCACCCCCACCACAGCAACACCGCTCATTTTGGCCATTTCCCGGATTCTCCGGGAAATGGGGTTGCTCACTTGTCGGTTGTAAAAAACAACCGCCGTTTGATGGTGGCGCAGGCTGTCTTCATAGCTTGTCACCTCCTTGGGGGAAGGTTCCGTACCGTTCATCACATCGAACTGGAAGTGCATATTGATGCTGCGATACCCCAACATCCGGATCATGTACCCGGCAACAGGCTCCGTTGCGGTCACGGTCAGGGATGGATGGGCCATGATCACCTGCTGTGCCATCGAATATACCTGGAGCAAAGAGCGGGAAAAATGTTCAAGATTGGCCCGATACCCAGCGGCATGGGAGCGATCGCGCTCGATGAAAAGAGCGGCCAGGCGGCTGGCTGTAAGCAGGCCGACCCGTGGATCATAAAAGATATGCGGGTTCTTGTCGGCCATGACCAGATACGGGGCTGTCTCTGCGGCGACGACGACCTGGCGCCCGCGGACAGGATTGGCGGTTAAAAGTTTCTGCATCCAGTCATCGTAGCCGATGCCGTTCATGACCACGACCTGAGCTCCGGCCACGCGCCGAGCCACGGCTGGATCGGCCTCGAAAAGGTGAGGGTCCACGTTGGGGTTCTTGATGATGCTGTCGACTTTGACCCGATTCCCGCCAATGGCTTGCGCGATAACCCCGTAGGTGCTTTCGGCGGCTACCACCGAAATTGTCCCGGCCTGTGCCAAACCGGATAAAAAAGCGAACGAAATCATCGTTTCGAACATCAATAAGATAAAAAACAAGAAATTTTTCATGAAAAATTCCCACAAAAGAAATCAGCATAGCCAGAGCGATCTAAATTCAGCACCCCTTGTGTTAATGCAAAATCATTTGCATGATATCCATGCAGACATTATTGTCAAGAGTTATTGCAAACAGGGTTGCAACAGCCCGGTTTTCTCGTTATACTTATTTCGAGGTGTTCAAATGAGACGAAAGACAACCCAAAGAAATGCCATCCAGGAGATTTTTCTGGAAAATGACCGCCCTTTGAGGGTGGATGAAATTCTGTCCGCCGGGCGTCGGATCGTTAACTCGCTGGACCAGTCAACGGTCTATCGGAATTTAAAACTTCTGGTGGAAAAAGGATGGCTTCTCAAAATCCATCATCCCGCCTTGGGCACGCTCTATGAAAGATCCGGCAAGGGCCATCACCATCATTTTCACTGCCGATGCTGCAACAAGGTGTTTGAA
>JBJKSK010000055.1:0-9172 GCA_046704125.1 Desulfobacterales bacterium
GTCATAGACCCCGGACGGGTATCGGCAAACCAGGTCCCCGCTGGCCATCAGATCGGTGACCATCTCCGGGTTCCGAATGGCGCTTCGAGCGACAAAATCGCTTAGCGCAAACACCCGCCTGGCTTTCTCAACGTCACCGGTCTTTCCGGAAAACAGGATGCCGGCGCTTTCGGCGGCCCGGCAGAACTCATCCCAAAGACGGTGCCCGCTTTCATCAAGGGGTCCGGGAAGGGCAACGGTTCTCATATGGGTGGCGGTCTCCATGCCTCAGGCCCCGGCTTGCCGTGGCGTCAAAACCGGGCGGGGATAAAACAGTTTTGTCATTTCTGGATTCGACTTTTATACGAAATTGTATTTTTTAGAACGACCTGCAACCTCCGGTTGACACGTTTTCAGAAAAATTTCGGGCAATTCATCGCTTTTTTAAGCATGGCATAAACATTGCGTTAAAGTTACTGGGCCGATAGGTGCCGGTTATGCCGGCCACTGTGTTATAATTCAGCCTGTCGGTCCGGATCAAGGCCAATCCGTCGGGAAAACCAAGGAGAAGATGACGATGTGCCGTTTGTTTGCAATGACCAGCGAAGTTGCCCAGTCTCCGATGATCAGCCTCGAGGCCATGGACGTTATGCGCGAAGGCCACGACGGATCCGGTGTCGGGCTGTTCCTGCGGGATCTCGGGGGACCCTTCGAAGAATTGAAAGACGCCCCGATCCTGTCGGGTGTCTTCAGTGAAAAGGGGCTGCGGCGCCTGGATGCCTTCATGATGGGTATCGGGTTCATGACCAAGTACAAAATCAGCATCAAGGTGCCCAAGACCCCTCCGCCCGGGATTCCAAAACGGGACATCTACCTGATTCGGGCCTACGAATATCCCGAGGAATGGGACGGCCTCAGCCAGGAGGAACTCGGCGTGCGGCTGGTGAAAATCCGGCTTCAGCTCCGGCAGATGGGTGAGGAGCAAGAAGACATGATCGTCTTTTCGTTCTGGCCCGATGTCATCATGATCAAGGAAATCGGCGACCCGATAAAAGTGGCCCACTACCTCAAGCTGGACCGCAAAGAGCTCAAGGCCCGGATCATCATGGCCCAGGGGCGTCAGAACACCAATTACGCCATCAACCTCTATGCCTGCCACCCGTTTTTCCTCCAGGGGTTTTCCACCATGACAAACGGCGAAAACACGGCATTTATCCCCATCCGGGAATACCTCATGTCGCGGGGCTTTGTCGGCTACACCGGCTACCAGAGTGATTCGGAGGTGTTTACCCATATCCTGCACTATTGCGTTTCGACCCTGGGGCTTCCCATCGAGGCCTACAAGCAGGTGATCACCCCGCTGCAAGACGAAGATATCGCCAACCACCCCAGCGGGGCCGTTCTCAAGCAGATCAAGCACGCCTGCCGGCGCCTGATCATCGATGGTCCCAACTGTGTCATCGGATGCCTGCCTGACAATTCCTTGTTCATGGTGCAGGACCGGAAGAAGCTGCGGCCCGGGGTGGTCGGGGGAAAACCCGGTTGCTGGGCCTTTTCCTCTGAGATCTGCGGGCTGGACGCCGTCATTCCCGACCGAGACAAAAGCCAAGACTTTCAACCGATGCATCTGGATACGGCCATTGTCGGCCCGGATCGCAAGGAGGTCACCATATGCCGTCAGACAGACCCATTGCCCCTTCCACATTAAGTGTCAAGGACCTGCCCTGGCAGATCCACTGGAACAAGGACACGTGTTCGCTTTGCGGGCAGTGCACCGCCGTGTGCCCTGTCAATGCCATCGAGCTGGGTGTCTTCCGCAAACGCCGCATTCAGACCGCCATAGGCCTCACTGAGACGCCTGAAAACGTGTACGGCGTCTATCACGGCATCCGGCAAAGAACCGACCCGGCCTACAAATGCGTGGGATGCGCCATGTGCGCCATGGTCTGTCCCAATGATGCCATCGTCCCGCTTCACGGCGACGAGCCCGACAAGCTGCGCTTTCACATCGACCGGGGCGGCCAGCCCAGAAGCCGGGGAGGCCGGAGAAACGCTCCGGACGGGATCCTGGACCGGATCAAGTTCATCCGCATTTCCATGCTCACGGACCCGGCGCTGGACGCCGGGCGCCATGAATTTGAGCTGCGCACGCTGCTGGGCCGGGTGCTGGCCCCCGAAGATAACCTGGCCTTTGTCAGGGACCAGGGATGGATCCCACCGGTGCGCGAAATCTATCCCCTGATCATCGGGGGCATGAGCTTTGGCGCCCTGTCGCCCAACATGTGGGAGGGGCTTCAGATGGGAGTCGCCTACCTCACCGAGGAACTGGGCATGCCGGTGCGCATCTCCACCGGAGAGGGGGGATGCCCGCCGAGGCTTTTGCGCAGCCGGTTTCTCAAGTTCGTGATTCTCCAGATCGCCTCGGGCTACTTCGGCTGGGATGAGATCATTCATGCGATTCCCGAGATGAAAGAAGATCCCTGCGCCATCGAGGTCAAGTACGGCCAGGGGGCCAAACCCGGCGACGGCGGCCTGCTGATGTGGTACAAGGTCAATTCCCTGATTGCCGCCATCCGCGGCGTGCCCCAGGGCGTGAGCCTGCCGAGCCCCCCGACGCACCAGACCAAGTATTCCATCGAAGAGTCCGTGGCCAAGATGATCCAGTCCATGTGCATGGCCTGGGGCTTCCGGGTGCCGGTCTATCCCAAGATTTCGGCGACATCGACCGCCCCGGCGGTTCTCAACAACTTGGCGCGAAACCCCTTTGCCGGGGGCCTGGCCATCGACGGGGAAGACGGGGGTACCGGAGCCGCCTACAACGTCTCCATGAATCACATGGGCCATCCCATCGCCAGCAACGTCCGGGACGCCTACCTGAACCTGGTCAAAATCGGAAAGCAAAACGAGATTCCGGTGTTTGCCGGCGGCGGGGTGGGCAAAAACGGCCACCTGGCGGCCAATGCCGCCGCCTTGATCATGCTGGGGGCCAGCGGGGTGCAGGTCGGAAAGTACCTGATGCAGGCGGCAGCCGGCTGCGTGGGTTCGGAAAGCGACCGGTGCAATATCTGCAATATCGGCCGCTGCCCCAAGGGCATCACTTCCCAGGATCCGCGGCTGTATCGCCGGCTGGATCCCGAAGACGTGGCCCAGCGCGTGGTGGATGTCTTTTTGAGTTTTGACACGGAACTCAAAAAGATCGTCGCCCCCCTGGGCCGTTCCACCTCGCTTCCCATCGGCATGGCCGACGCGCTGGGCATCGATGACGGCGACGCGGCAAAGCGTCTGGATATCAAGTATGTGGTGTAGATGCGGAGGCGGGAGGCGGGAAAACCGAGTTCAAGCATCTATAGCTGCCGGATCGGACCGGGGCTTTTCAGCCTTGCAGCTTCCGGGCTTTCCGACAACGGCAGACTTTCATTGTTTTGGAGACCGTCCATGAGGGATAAACCATACCTTGTCGTTTCTGGAAAAAATGAGGGCGTCCGCCTGGATTCGCGCATTTTGGACGAAAAAATCCAATCGGCGGTGGCCAAGGGGCATCGCAACCTTCAAATCGAGGCCTTCGGCCAGCACGGGCTCGGCGGCCGGCTGTGGCGCGCGGGCGGAGAACGGGTCCATGTGCGTATCGAGGGCCATGCCGGCCAGCGGGTCGGCGCCATGGGGTTTCCCAACACCCGCATCAATGTGATGGGACCGGCTTCTGACGATGTGGGCTGGCTAAACGGCGGCGCCGAGATCGTCATCCACGGAAATGCCTCCAACGGCGTGGCCAATGCCATGGCGCAGGGAAAGGTCTTTATCGCCGGAAACATCGGCGCCCGGGGCATGACCATGACCAAGCACAATCCGCGCTTCGATCCGCCCGAATTGTGGGTCCTGGGCTCGGTCGGGGATTACTTCGGCGAGTTCATGGCAGGCGGCATCGCCGTGGTCTGCGGCCACCTGCCCCAGAACCCGGAAAACATCCTGGGGCATCGGCCGCTGGTGGGCATGGTCGGCGGAAGGGTTTTTTTCCGGGGCCCCCACAAGGGTTTCAGCCAGACCGATGCCCGGCTGGAGGTCATCTCCGACGACCAGTGGTCCTGGCTAACCGAACAGCTCCAAAATTTTCTGGCCACGATCAGCCAGCCGGAGCTGTTTGGCCGCTTGGCCCAGCGGAGCCTTTGGCAGCTGCTGGTGGCGAGGAGCTCGCACGAAAAAGTCGGCCGGAAACGGCGCCCCATGGCATCGTTTCGCCGTGAGGTCTGGGATGCCGAACTGGGCAAAGGCGGGCTCATCGGGGATCTGACGGACACGGATCGAAGCCCCATAGCGCTGCTTCCCACCGGGGAGCTGCGCCGGTTTGTGCCGGTGTGGGAAAACCGCAAATACGCCGCACCCTGCGAGGCCAGCTGCCCGACGGGAATTTCCGTCCATGAGCGCTGGCGGCTGGTGCGCGAAGGCCGCATCGACGAGGCCGTGGACCTGGCCCTGGCCTACACCCCGTTTCCCGCCACGGTCTGCGGGTACCTGTGCCCCAATCTGTGCATGGACGCCTGTACCCGGCAGTCTCTGACCATGGCACCGGTTGACATCACCGGCCTGGGAAAGGCCAGCATCGGCGCCAAGCTGCCCGACCTGCCGCCGCTTTCCGGTAAAAAAATCGCGGTCATCGGCGGCGGACCCGGGGGGATTTCGGCCGCCTGGCAGCTTCGCCAGCACGGCCACGAGGCCACGGTCTTTGATATGAGCCCGACTTTGGGCGGAAAGATCGCCTCGGTGATTCCCGAAAGCCGGATTCCCCACGAGGTGGTTTCCGCCGAACTGGAACGGGCCGGAAAGATCATCGCCCATATTCACCTGCAGCAGGCCCTGACCCGGAAGGATATGGAGCAAATCCGGGAAGATTACGATTTTGTCATTCTGGCCGCCGGTGCCCAGAAGCCGCGCACTCTGGATGTACCGGGCGCCCGGCGGATGATCCCGGCCCTGACCTTTCTCGCCGGCGCCAAGGCCGGCACGGCTAAGGTCGGAAAACGTCTGGTCATTGTCGGGGCGGGAAACGTCGGCTGCGACGTAGCCAGCGAGGCCCACCGGCTCGGGGCCTCCGACATTTTGCTCATCGACGTCCAGCAGCCGGCCTCCTTTGGCAAGGAGCGGGCCGCCGCCGAGGCCGTGGGCGCCCGGTTCCGCTGGCCGTGTTTCACCAAGGCCGTCACGGATGCCGGCGTTGAACTTTCCACCGGAGAAGTCCTGGCCGCCGATACGGTGGTGGTTTCCATCGGAGATGTGCCGGACCTGTCCTTTTTGCCGGATGGCATCGAGACCCAGCGCGGGTTTGTCAAAGTCGATGGGAATCAGCAGACCAGCGACCCCAAAATATTGGCCATCGGCGACATGGTTTCCCCCGGGCTTCTCACCGATGCCATCGGTGCGGGTCGAAGAGCGGCCGGGGCTATTTTGGACCGCCTGGCCGGAAACAGGCCCGAAGCCCCCCGGCCCATGATCGAAAAAAGCCGGATCCATCTGGAATATTTCGATCCCCGCATCACCGAATTCGAGGATATCGGCCACTGCGGCAGCCAGTGTTCGTCTTGCGGGGCCTGCCGGGACTGCAAACTGTGCGTGGCCATCTGCCCCCAGGCGGCCATTTCCCGGCAAGACCGCGAGGGGGACCAATATGCCTACGTGGTTGACGAGCACCGCTGTATCGGCTGCGGTTTTTGCGCCGGGGCCTGCCCCTGCGGCGTATGGGACCTGGTGGAAAACAGTCCCCTGGCCTAGCCCCGGAAAAAAATCCACGATAAATGCCCGGGGCAGCCGGCAGCCCGGCGGCGGGACTTTATTTGGATATTCGATATTGGACATTCTTTTTTTTCATGATAAGGGAGCACCCGACGATAACCGAAACAAACCCGATTGATTGAATTTGACATGAAAGCACTCTTAGCCCTGGAAGACGGGCGTACCTTCGAATGCCGCTCCTTCACCGGCCCCGGTGAGGCCAGCGGCGAAGTTGTCTTTAACACCAGCATGACCGGTTACCAGGAGGTCCTCACCGACCCGTCCTACCGGGGCCAAATGGTGGCCATGACCTATCCGCTGGTGGGAAACTACGGGGTCAACGGCCAGGACGCGGAATCGGCCCGCATCCAGGTGGCGGCCTTCATTGTGCGGGAATACCAGCCGTTTCCCAGCAACTACCGAAGCAGCGCATCGCTGGCCGACTATCTCAGCCGGCAGGATGTCCTGGGCATCGAGGCCATCGACACCCGGGCCTTGACCCGGCATATCCGCACGGCCGGAGCCATGCGCGCGGTGATATCCACCGCCACCCTGGACCCGGATCAACTGGTGCGCCGGGCCCGGGAAATTCCCGCCATGGCCGGTCAGGATCTGACGCGCGCCGTCACCACGAAGGTGGCCTACCGCTGGAGCGACGGCAGGCCCATCTGCCTGGATTCTGGCACGTGCATGGATGACACCCTCTGGAGCGGCCACCGACCCCGGGTGGTGGCCTTTGATTTCGGCATCAAATACAACATCCTCCGATGCCTGTCCGGCATCGGCGCCCAGGTTCTGGTGGTGCCCGCGCAAACCGATGCGGCCATGATCCGCGCTCTTGGCCCGGACGGGATCTTTCTTTCCAACGGCCCGGGAGACCCAGAGCCGGTGAGCTATGCCATCGACACCATCCGGGAACTGCTCGACTACCGGCCCATGTTTGGCATCTGCCTGGGCCATCAACTGCTGGGCCTGGCCCTGGGGGGTCGCACCTACAAGCTCAAGTTCGGGCACCGGGGCGCCAACCAGCCCGTCAAGGATCTGACCACCGGCCGGGTGGAGATCACCTCTCAGAACCACGGGTTTGCCGTGGACCCGGAAAGCCTCGATGGAAATGAGGTGCAGATCACTCACCTCAATCTCAACGACAACACCCTGGAGGGATTCAGGCACCGGAAACTGCCGATTTTCACGGCTCAGTACCACCCCGAAGCCTCTCCCGGGCCAAATGACGCCAAGTACCTCTTTGACCGATTCGCGAGTCTGCTCCACAAGGCTTGACCTGAACTTAAAACATCCAGCCGCTTTCAAAAGACCATGCCCAAACGCACGGACATCCAAAAAATACTGATTATCGGAGCCGGACCCATCATCATCAGCCAGGCCTGCGAATTCGACTATTCGGGAACCCAGGCCTGCAAAGCCCTCAAGGAAGAAGGCTACACGGTGGTGCTGGTCAACAGCAATCCGGCCACCATCATGACGGATCCGGAGATGGCCGACCGGACCTACATCGAGCCGGTTACCCCGGCCACCGTGGCCCGGATCATCGAGCGGGAGCGCCCCGATGCCCTGCTCCCGACCCTGGGCGGCCAGACGGGGCTGAACACCGCCGTGGAAGTGGCGCGCATGGGGGTGCTGGAGCGCTTCGGGGTCGAGATGATCGGGGCCTCCGTGGCCTCGATTCAAAAGGCTGAAGACCGCGACCGGTTTCGCCAGGCCATGCGCCGCATCGGGCTGCGGATCCCTGAAAGCGGGATCGCCACGGATTTGGAGCAGGCCCACCGGATTGCCGAGACCATCGGGTATCCGGTCATCGTAAGGCCCAGTTTCACGCTGGGGGGCACCGGCGGCGGGGTGGCCTACAACCCCGAAGAGCTGGAAAATCTGGCCAAGACGGGTCTTGACGCCAGCTTGATCCACCAGGTGATGCTGGAAGAGTCGGTGCTGGGCTGGAAGGAATACGAGCTGGAGGTGATGCGGGATAAAAACGACAACGTGGTGATCATCTGTTCCATCGAAAATTTTGATCCCATGGGCATTCACACCGGAGACTCGATCACCGTGGCTCCGGCCCAGACGCTTTCCGACCGGGAATACCAGGTGATGCGAAACGCCGCCATGGCCATCATCCGGGAAATCGGGGTGGACACCGGAGGGTCCAACGTCCAGTTTGCCGTCAACCCGAAAAACGGCGAGATGATCGTGGTGGAAATGAACCCCCGGGTGTCGCGATCCTCGGCGCTGGCCTCGAAGGCCACGGGCTTTCCCATCGCCAAGATCGCCGCCAAGCTGGCCGTGGGCTACACGCTGGACGAAATCGCCAACGATATCACCGGCGAGACCCTGGCTTCCTTTGAACCGACTCTGGATTACTGCGTGGTGAAGATCCCCCGCTGGACCTTCGAAAAATTTCCAGAGACCCAGGACCTGCTCACCACGGCCATGAAATCCGTGGGAGAGACCATGGCCATCGGTCGCACCTTCAAGGAGGCCCTGCAAAAGGGGCTTCGCTCCCTGGAAATCGGCCGTTTCGGCCTGGGCGCAGACGGCAGGGATCCCGGCGATGGAAACGGCCAGGGCCTGACGCAGGCCGACATCGAGCGCAAACTGGCCGTGCCCAACTCCATGCGGATTTTCTACCTGAGACAGGCCCTGCTGCGTGACATGAGCCTGGAGGCCATCCATGATCTGACCAAAATCGACCCGTGGTTTTTATTTCAGATGCTGCAGATCGTAAAGTTGGAGCAGCGCATCGGGGCGGCTTCGCGGCCGATTTCCGCCGATTTGATCCATGAGGCCAAGCAGATGGGCTTTTCCGACCGGCAGATCGGCTTTCTTACCGGCAGCGGTGAGGATATGGTGCGCCGCAGACGCCAGGAGCTTGGCATCCGGCCGGTCTTTAAACTGGTGGACACCTGTGCCGCGGAGTTCGAAGCCGCCACGCCGTATTATTACTCCACCTACGAGACCGAAAACGAGGCCCGGGTCACGGACCGGAAAAAAGTGATGATTCTTGGCGGAGGCCCCAACCGCATCGGCCAGGGCATCGAGTTTGATTACTGCTGCGTGCATGCCTCCTTTGCCCTGCGCGAAGAAGGCGTGGAAAGCATCATGGTCAACAGCAATCCGGAAACGGTTTCCACGGACTACGACACCTCCGACAAGCTGTATTTCGAGCCCTTGACCAAAGAAGACGTGTTAAACATCGTCGAGACCGAAAAACCGGTAGGGGTCATCGTGCAGTTTGGCGGCCAGACGCCGCTGAATCTGGCCACCCAGCTGCTCAAGGCCGGGGTGCCGATCCTGGGCACCCAGCCGGAATGCATCGATTGCGCCGAAGACCGCGAGCAGTTTCAGGCCATGCTCAAAAGGCTCGGTCTGGTCCAGCCGCCAAACGGCACGGCGCTGTCGGTTTCCGAGGACGAAG
>JBJKSK010000056.1:0-4765 GCA_046704125.1 Desulfobacterales bacterium
TTCCGCAAGCCGACATATATCGTCTTGGTGCCGAAAGCCGAGGTGGTAAAAAAGGACTGGACCACGCTCTGACCGAATGGAAGCACCAGAAAGATCGCGATCACCGCGACCGACGGGAAAATCAGTGCATAAGGAAGCAGGCGGTAGCCCGGGAACCGCTCCTCCTCCATGGGGCTCTCCTTCTTGTGGGAGGGGATGAAAGGTGCGCGTCGCGGAGAAACGGTGGTATGCACCGATCCTCCGCAAATCGCGAATCTATTGGTTTGTCTCTGCGAAATCCTTCAGGAGCTGATTAGCTTGCCCGGCCGCGGCATCCAGCGCCGCCTTCGGAGAAAGCACTCCCGAAACGCTTTTTTCAATGGCGGTTCGTTCGATTTCCCGGATCTGGACAAACGGTCCCAGACGAACCCCGGTGGCGGCGGCGGTATCCCGCCGTCCCGAGAGGACCTGGAGGAAGGCCGTCAGGTAATTCTGGTCTTTGGAGAACCAGCCTTCGTCCAAAAGGGCCTGCACCGCGGAATTGACCGAGGGGAAATAGCCGGTGCCCTTGTGCCACTGCACGGAAGTCTCCGTATTGCCAAGGTATTTCAGGAACTCCCAGACCGCCTTCAAGTGCGCCTTATCCTGCCCTTTGGTCACCCACAGGCTGGCGCCGCCGATGACCGAGTTGCCCCGGGGATAACCTTCGAATCGTGGCAGAAAGCCCGTGCCGACCTTGAACTGGGAGCCCTTTTCAATGCCCGACAGGGACGAGGTCGACTGTAGCAGCATGGCGATCTGTCCCGCCTCGAATGCCGAATTCGCCGAATACTCGGCGCCGCCGTAAAGGAAAATGCCTTCCTTGGCAAGCCTGGTCCATGTGCCGACGACCATCCTTCCGAAAGCGTTATTGAAGCGCACCTTCATGGCCAAGCCTCGGCGTCCGTTTTCATTGTCGGCGAAAAGTTGATTGTGATAGGCAAACATCTGTTCGAACATCCAGCCCGGCCAGCCGAAGGAAAGGGCGTGCTTCACCGCACCGCTCTTGAGCAATTGCTTACCCATCGATTCCACTTCCGCCCAGGTCGTCGGCGGTTTGTTGGGGTCAAGCCCCGCTTTGGCAAAGAGGTCCTTGTTATAATACAGCATGGCCGTGGATGAATTGAACGGCATGGACCACAAATGTCCATCGGTTGAATAGTAATTCGTAATGGGAATCACGTATTGGGCCCAGTCCCACTTTTCGCCCAACATTTCGGGTACCTTGTAAACCGGGACGATAGCCCCGCTGGAGAGCATCGTTTGCGTCCCGACTTCGTAGACCTGCACCAGATTGGGGCCCGTATGGGTCCGATACGCAGCGATGAATTTGGTCAGTGTTTCCGGATAAGATCCCGTATACAAAGCCTTCAGCTCGATATCCGGATGCGATGCGTTGAACCCGTCCACGATGGCCTGAACCACCTTCAACCGCGAACCGCTCATGGCGTGCCACCAGTTGATCTGCACCTTCTTGGCCATAGCCGCCTGGGCAAGAAACCCGATACCCAGGACCCATACAAACCCGGTCAGTAACCATTTGTTGACCTTCATTTTCATCCTCCTTTTGCTGTTGCCTCGGTTGACCTACCCCCAATTCAGTCTTACCCCCCTCGATCCCAGCAAAGCGTCCAATCCCGATCGCGTTCCCACACCACTGCCCGTTCGCCCTGTCGGTGAGGCGGTTCCCGTCCTGGAATGAAACGCCGGTTTTTCCCCGAAAAGTAGGTGGCATGGCGGTCCGCCGACGCCTTTTCAACCCAGGACGGATAGGCGAAAACTTGGCAAGATGGATAGAAGCTTTTTGCAGGAACGGGTATATAGCGAGTATGCCAAGAGCATGATCGATTGTCAAGGTATAATCGTCACAACATGTTGTATCGGAAGGAAATATGCCCGGACGACGCTGATCCGGCAACATCTCGCGCCGATGAAAAAAACGGTCATTAATCGCCGGTTAACGGGAGGGAGAAAACCGCTGCGAAAAATGGGGTGAACTCCGTTGGGCATCGCCCTTCGATTTACGCGGTTATCTAAAAAGACCGAGTTGGCCTCCTGACTAGTGTCCATCCATAAATCAGCTATCTTGAGTCTTAAGCCGGCGAAATGAATCTCAATGGGTGGGGCTTCAAATCATACGGATCCGCCTGTGGCTCCCTCTTTATATCGCCATCGGCCTGCGATCGGCATTTTTAGTTGCATTATTTCCGGGAGGAAGTAACTTTATGCAGCTCAATTATCAAGCAGATAAAGAGGGCGGCTTCGTGGATGGTCTGAGATCAACGCCCGCGAATTCCGGGAAAGGCGGCGTGAGCGCGCGCCGCTGTGACAGGGGATGCGGCGCAGTATAGATGTCGGACACTTTGCGGAGACGCCGAAACGGGAAGCATCCATGAAAACGAATCCAGCCGAGCTGCCAAATCCGATGTTTCGACAGCTCCTGCAAGCCTCGACACCCGGGATGGTGCGTCGGGAATTAGGCGCCATGGCCGACGAAATGGGTCGCGACGCTTTCGCCCGATGGATCGCAAGGGAAGCCGTCGCGCGCACCCGGCCCGACAAAGCCATTCCAGCGATCTATGCCGATTACCGTTCCCTGGTACGCGACGGCATCGAATTTTTTCTTTCCCGCATCAATTACCAACGCCTCTTGGATCTGGCGGTGGACCAGTTGAAGATGGATCCTGCTGCCGGTGCCGAAGCGCGTCTGTTAGCCATGGCCAAACGATTTCCGACCCTTCACAAGCTGGGTCAAATCATCGCGCGCCATCCGAACATCGATCCGGCGGTCAAACGCTGGCTCGTCCAACTGGAAAACGGACGCTACGGTACATCCAGCGATGCCCTTGTCCGACAGGTCCACCGGCAACTCGAAGGGGTCAAGGGCAGGGATCGCCTCCACATCCGGCCTGAAATCCTGTCCGAAGCCAGCGTCGGCGCCGTTATCCCTTTCGAATGGGACCGTTCAGGCGATGCGCAGCGGGTTCGCGGCGTTTTCAAGATCATCAAATCCGACATCCGAGAGCATCTCGCCGAAGAATTGATTATTCTGGGACAAACGGCTTCCTTTTTCGAAGCCAACCGGGCGCGTTACCCCCTCAGGGACTTTAAATTCCTTAAGGTCTTTCAATCCCTTCGCGAGATGCTGATCAAGGAGATCGATCTGGCGGCTGAACAGGGCCACCTGGCCGAGGCGGCCCGGTTTTACGGCGATATGGACGGCGTGCGCATTCCCCGATGCCTCCCCATCGGCGGGGACGGTATGACCGCCATGACCTATATGGAAGGGCCCAAGATCACCGATGCGGACCTTAACCCGGAACAGCGCAGGCAACTGGCCGCCGTATTGTTCGATGCGCTCGTATGCCGCCCTCTATTTTACCGGCGGGACGCGGCGCTTTTTCATGGCGATCCGCATGCTGGCAATATCCTGGCCATCGGCAGCGCGATGGACGCCGCTCCCCGCATCGGACTTCTGGATTGGAGCCTGGCCGGTCGGCTGGCCAAAGGCGATCGCGTTCGGACCGTCCAATTGATTCAGGCAATTTATAAAAGGGACCTGGACGCCGTTTGCAGCGCCGTCCAGGCGCTGGCCGCCGGCGCATCCGGCGATCCGCCCCTACCGCGACCGGGGCTCCGGGCACCGGTGCTCGCGTTGATGCTATCCGATGAATTTTCCCACGCGGCCCTGGTCAGGAAAGCATTCCGGCTCCTGGAATCGCTTTCGCAAGAGGGATGGATCTTTCCCGCCGAGCTCATGCTTTTCCGAAAAGCGATTTTTACACTCGAGGGCGTGCTTTACGACCTGTGGCCGTCATTTGACATGGATGCCGCCGTCACCCGATACGTGACGGGTCTCATAATCCGCGAGATTCCCCTGCGCATCGAAGGCCTGTTCTTCCCCCTGGCGGATCGAGCCGAAAATTACCCCAGCCTGATCTCGAATGCCGAGCTGCACTCCCTCATGGTTCATCAATTTGCCGCGGCCATGGAAGCCTGCTCGCTGACCTGGATCGATACCGTCAGCCGCTGGTGCCAGATGGCGAACTTTCCCTATGGACCTTTTGCCGGCGAGGGCCTGACTGGCGCAAACTGATCCCGGCGTTGTACAATCTGCTCGTGGATAACCTGCTGCCCGAAAATTTTACCGTCTGTGGCGTATATCGTAAACCTCTCGAGGTGGAGGAGTGACGTCAATATTTACACGAGGGCATCGACCGGTTTTCATGGCGAAGCAAGGCCGATGGTTCCATCTGGCTAAGGCCCTTGATCAGGTGACCATCCTTAAGCCCGTCCGGTACCGCAGGAGGTCTCATCTCTTGCCGGTATCCTTACCCCAGACGAGACAGAAGTCGCGTCTCTCACTGGAATCATCGTCGAGGATTCGGACCAGGCCGCTCTCGCCGGCAAAGAGCTTATAGTCACTCACGATCCACACCGCGGAGTTTCCCCCCTCCCCCCAAAAAAACTTATATTTTGGGGCAAAAGATCCGATATACTCAATGTATGCTTCTAATTTTTAGCTTGTCGTTCCAACGGCCAAAACAAAAAAGGGAGAAATCAAAATGGCAAACTACCCAGTAACACCAACGAGTTCTCCGACACCGCCCAACACAGCACACGCTATTTCCAAGCCTGCTAAAACACCGGCAAACCCGGCACCGCCTGTATCTAAAGATACGGTAACCATCAGCAACGCCGCCAAAACGGCAGCTCAACAAGCCACAGAGACGGCTGAAAAACCCAA
>JBJKSK010000057.1:0-3943 GCA_046704125.1 Desulfobacterales bacterium
AAATCATCGGTCTGGTAGATCAGTTCGTCGATTTTATGCAATACCCGTTGCGTATATTCCAAAAAATCGGTTTCTGCCCACAACCCATCCTTTTTGAGTGCGAGTTCTTCGGTGCGAAGCGTGCCGATGGCGTTTTGGGTGGCCTCCAGTAAATCTTCCGGAAACCCGCTGATGGCCATGAATTCGAGCCCATGGGCGTCTATAATGCCCTCGACACGGATCAATGCATACAGCAGATGCCTGGAGCCGTTGCTCTGGTGCATGCGCAGATGGTTAAACAGCAGCCATATCGCCAGAATCGTGTCCAGATCCGGTTCGTTGGCGAAAACATTCCAATCCCGGCCACGCAGATCAAAGCCTTTTAAAATCATGACCAGAACCTGCTCGCAGGTGGAAAGCGTAAAGGGCCGCAAACAGCCTTCATGGTGATCGAAATTATACACCTGGCGTTCATGATCCATGAAAGGCTCGCACTGAGCCACGCCATCGAGGTATTTGGTTCCGGGAGTTGATTTGCGGGCCACGGGTCCCGACACGGTCAACCCGGACTGGATCCAGGATACGATGTTGGGGGCTTCCAGACAGGTCAGGGCTTGCCCATCGGCGGTATTTTTTATTTCATAGCGATGGGGCAGGCCATGAAGGTCGGGCAGCTTTTCCAGAAAGGTGTCGGTTGAGGATAAATCCCCTGAAACATCGCCAAGTTCCGGGGATTCAGGCTCGTTTTCGGCGGATTTCATAACGAAATTTCAACGGCGCAAAGGTTTGAAAACGTCCGGTTCGGATTCAACCGCAGGACGACCTGGAGCGGAGGCTAACATTGACTGCGGCGGGAGTCAAGCCGAGTTGCCTGTGACTCCCGGAGACCACTTGCTGGAATGGACCAGGGGACTTTCACTTGGCGGGAAAATGATCCACGGCGGGTGCCAGCAGGATCTGCGAATCTTCGATATTTAGGCCGGTGCCTCGGTTCGGGGCGTTGAAAGTCCTTTCCCAAGGAAATCGGTGATCCATGTTTTCCCACAAAAAAAGAGGGGGGAAACGGGCCCCCCCTCTTTTTTTGACCTCATGGTTGCCGATTTGATTCGGACACTACCTCCAGCAAGCCCTGCCTCTGAAACCGAAGCCCCTGCGCATGACCAAGTTCATTCCGATGTCGGGAACGATTTTTTTCATTTCCAGAATATGCATGATGCGCTTTTGAGCAAATTGACCTTTCAGGGTGCTGAGTTCGCCCTGAATTTTGGACAAAACAGCCGGATCCGGGTTTATCTTGGCCATCTCGGCGGCCAAGGCCAGTCGTTTCTGGAACATTTCTTGTCTCAGTTGGGCAGTATCCTTGAAAAAGGCGATTTGGCTCTGAATTAATTTTTGTCGGTCTGCGGCGCTAAGGTTTTCCGCCCATCTGTGACCTCTGTCCCATCTGTGGCCCTTGTCCCATCTGCCATGGCCATGAGGATAGCCCATGTGATCGTTCCATGTCCCCGCGGCCGGGAATCCGCCCGTTGCCTGCCCCTGAGCAAAGGCTTGTGCGCCAAATCCCAACAAGGCTACGATGGCAACGGCCATCACCATTTTTATCACTGAATTGGGTTTCATGCGAAATTCTCCTTTGGGTTGAGTGATTATACATCTTGTCTGCCCAGGGATATAGCAAGACAAATGCCAGGCGATGAACTGACACTTGGCAAAAGAGACAATATGTTGTTATTACACGAAATAAATTCGGTTCCGGAAAAACGCCAAGCGGTTTCCCGCATCTGCTCCGACACCTTCTGAGATTAATTTACCCAGCTGTCATATTTTATACACATTGTCGGGTATTCTTTACGCACTTTTCCTGCTCAAGCGCGTAGCACTGTCATTTTTTTTGAGTCGCAGGTGCTTTTCCCGGCCGCCATGCTTATATGTAACATACCTTTCCATTATCACTCCGGCGGGAATCGGAAAGGGTTCAATACGGGATCCGAATTGCCACCGGCCTATGAGCTGGCCGGCTACAATTTAGTTGACACCACATAGAGTTTGGTATACCAAACATTTACTGCTTTGGGATCGATCCGATATTTATTTGGAGGACACGCATTGGAACGTATCAGCATGAGAAGGATGCAAGACAACCAGTCTGGGGTGATCGCCGCCATTGCCGCCGATGGTGAACTGGGCCGCCGGATTCGGGACATGGGCCTGGTGCCTGGCACTACCGTCCGGGTCATGGGCCGTGCTCCGCTAAAGGACCCCGTGGCGTTGCGCATCCGTGGATTCACGCTCACGCTTCGAAACAGCGAAGCCGATTTCATCGAAGTGGAGGTGGACTGATCATGGCCGCCGCCACCATTGCCCTGGCCGGAAACCCCAATTCCGGGAAAACCACCCTTTTCAACGCGCTCACCGGTGCCCACCAGCATGTGGGAAACTATCCCGGTGTGACCGTGGAGAAAAAGGAAGGCCTCTATCTGGATGGGGACCTGTCGACGATGCTCGTGGATCTGCCCGGCACCTATTCTCTGACGGCCTACTCCCTGGAAGAGGTCGTGGCCAGGGACTTTCTCGTCAACGAAAAACCCGCCGGGGTCATCAACATCGTGGATGCCTCCAACCTGGAGCGCAATCTGTATCTCACCGTCCAGTTCCTGGAGCTGGGCGTGCCGCTGTGTATCGCCTTGAACATGATGGACATGGCCAAAAAGCGGGGTATCGAAATCGATACCAAAAAGCTGTCCAGCCTGCTGGGCGCCCCGGTGGTTCCCACCGTGGCCAGAACCGGCATGGGAAAAGCAGATCTTATGGCCGCGGCCACGGGACTGACGCCCGGGATGGGGAAAAATCCCCTGGTGATCTCCTACGGCGAAGACCTGGACCGGACCTTGGCCCTGATGGAAGTTCAGATTCGGAGCGAAAGGTTTCTCACCGACACTTACCCGGCCCGTTGGGTGGCCCTCAAGTATCTGGAAAAGGATTCCCAGGTGCTCGAGCAGGGGCAAAAACTCGATCCGGAGTTTTCCGAGCAGTTGAACCAGCGCGTAGAGCAAGTCAGCCGCCACCTTAGGGAAACGCTCAACACCTATCCGGAAGCCATGATCGCCGACTACCGGTATGGTTATATCAATTCCCTGCTGCGTCAGGGTATTGTCCGGTATCATTCCGCAGAAGACCGATTGTATCTGTCGGATCGCATCGACCGGGTGGTCACCCACCGGTTTTGGGGCCCGATCCTCATGATAGGCATTATTCTGGGTCTCTATCAATTTACCTTCACCGCCAGCCAGACGCCGGTCTTGTGGTTTCAAAAGCTGTTCGCCGCCATGGGAAATTTCGCCGCCGCCGAGCTGCCCCAGGGCATGCTTCGTTCTTTGGTCGTTTCGGGGATCATCGACGGAGTCGGCGGGGTGATGGGGTTTGTGCCGCTGATCATGTTCATGTTTTTAGGCATCGCCGCGCTGGAAGACTCGGGATACCTGGCCCGGGTGGCCTTTATGCTGGACCGGGTCTTTTCCATCTTCGGACTGCACGGCAGTTCGGTGATGCCTTTTATCATCAGCGGGGGGATCGCCGGAGGATGTGCCGTTCCCGGGGTCCTGGCCGCCCGAACGCTTAAATCCCCCAAAGAACGGCTGGCCACGCTGCTTACCGTTCCCTTTATGAACTGCGGAGCCAAGCTTCCTGTGCTGGCGCTGCTCACCGGCGCCTTTTTTGCCGCCCACCAGACCCGGATAATGTTTCTCTTGACCTTGCTGGCCTGGGCCGGAGCCATGCTGGTGGCCAAACTGCTGCGCTCCACGGTGATCCGGGGGGAATCGACTCCCTTTGTCATGGAACTTCCCCCCTACCGGCTGCCAACGCTAAAGGGGTTGCTGATCCATACCTGGGAACGGACCTGGCAGTATTTTCGGAAGGCCGGGACGGTGATTTTGGGAATTTCGATTCTGCTTTGGGCGTTGAT
>JBJKSK010000058.1:0-3785 GCA_046704125.1 Desulfobacterales bacterium
GTCCTGCTGGTCTGTATCGGGGCCATTGAACCCGCGTCGGGAAAATCCTGGCAGTTTTTAGGGAAATATCAGGAGACGGCGATTGCCATGGCGGCTGAAAACTTCATGCCGTCCATAGGCGTGGTGCTGATTATCTTCGGGGGGCTGCTGTCCACGGTATCGGCGCTAAACGCCACTATTCTGGCGTCATCGCGGGTGGCTTTTTCCATGAGCCGCGACAAGATGCTGCCCCTGTCTCTTAGCCGGATCCATCCCGAACGCCATACCCCGCATATGGCCATTGCGGTCACCGGATTGATCGTGCTGCTCATGGCCCTGCTTTTCCCGATCCAGGTGATCGGATCGGCAGCCAGCGTGATGTTTTTGCTCACCTTTACCCTGGTCAATCTCTCAGTGATCGCGCTGCGCCGCAAGTTTCCGGAATTGAAAGGCGGGTTTCGCGTGCCGCTTTACCCGGCAACGCCCATTGCGGCCATCATCCTCAACCTGTTTCTGGCCGTTTATCAGTACAAATTTGATCCCCGAACGTGGTACATCGCCATCGCCTGGATCATCACCGGGCTGTTCATCTACTTTGTCTATTTTGAAAAAGTGACATCGGCCGACATGCCCCAGGTCCTCGAAGTCCAGCAATCGAAAGGATCCAACACCTATGCGTACCGGATCCTGATTCCGCTGCACAATCCCGATCACGTGGTGCCGCTGATGAAGCTGGCCGTTCCCCTGGCCAGGGCCCGGGCGGGGGAAATCATCGTACTGGGCGTCGTCGATGTCCCGATCAACCTGCCACCGCATGAAGGGATGCGATTTATCCAGCACAAAACTCCCCTTTTGCGAAAAGCGATCGAGTACGGCAAGCAGCAAGGCGTTGAAACCCGCTCGGCGCTCCGCATTGCCCACCAGGTGTGGGATGGCATTCTCAATGCGGCCGAAGCGGAAAAGGCGTCGCTGATTCTGATGGGATGGAAAGGCTACACCACGACCCGGGACCGAATCATGGGAGAGGTCACCGACAAGGTCGTCAGACTGGCCCCCTGTGATCTGATCACCGTTAAACTACTAGGAGACCGCCCCATCCAGCGCGTGCTGATCACCACCGCCGGCGGTCCCCACGCCAGCCTGGCGGCGGAATATGTGGGAATTTACCACGATCTGGGAGGATATGAGGTGACTTGCTGCTACGTGGTGGGCCCCAAGGCCGGCGAGGACGATCGCGAAACCGCCCGCCAGTGGATCCAAAAGACCATCCATCTGACCAACCTGGCAGGCAAGGCCGGCATGGATGTCTTGCAGGGCAAGAAGGTGGCTTCCACCCTGGTTCGCGCCGCGGCCGACTACGATCTGGTGGTTCTGGGCGCCTCCCGCGAAGGGGTTTTCTCCAACGTTCTTTTCGGGGAAATCCCCGAAAAAGTGGCCAGCTATTCCCAGACGCCGGTAATGATCGTGCAGCGCTACGAAGGCCCGGTCAAATCGCTGGTGAAACGGATCATGGGATAGTGCCTGGAGCCGGTTTCAATCCGATTCCAAGACCGGTTAACCCAGGGCGGCACCCAGCCCGTCGATCAGCTGGTCGATCTCCGGCTCAATCGTGTAATGGATAAACGACAATCGTAAAACACCCGTTTCGACGGGGATGTTCATCCCCATCAACGGGCGCACGCCGTAAAAATGGCCCTGGCCCGCCATCAACTTCTTTTCTGTCAGCACCGCAAAAATCTCATCGATTGATTTCTCTTTGGGCACGATGGAAACCGTCGGAACCCGCCGCTGCGGGTCATCGGGTCCGACAATGAAAACATCGTCGCGCTGCCGAAGCCACGCCAAAAGCTTTGCCAGCAGGGTCCGCTCATGATCGCCAAACAGTTTCTTAAGCCGCCTTCCCTTTTCCGCCGGATCGACGGCTTGCGAGAAGTGGTGCGCATAGACCGCATCAAGATACTCGGCCACACCGGAAGCAGCGGCAATCTGGGCGTGGTCAGGGCCGGCGGGCAGCATTTTCTTGCGGATAATGTGCTGGTTAAAGAAATGGCCCTGGTTGGGCAACTTATCCATCATCTCTTTTTTGATGGTCATGAGCCCCAGATGCGGCCCCCATGTCTTGTACAGGGAAAACAGGTAGATATCGGCCCCCAACGCGCCAATGTCCGGCAGTCCGTGGGGAGCATAGGACACCCCGTCCACCACGACGCGCAAGCCGGCGGTTTTGGCCTTTGATACGATTTCGGCCGCCGGATTGACATGGCCGATGATATTGGAACAGTGGGGAAATGCCAGCAACCTGGTTTTATCCGACATCATGGCATCCAGATCATCCGGATTCAATATTCCGGTCTCAGGATCGATGCGCCACTGCTTGATCACGATGCCTGTTTTTTCAAGGCGCCTCCAAAATCCGGCATTGGCCTCGTGATCCTGATTGGACAAGATGATTTCGTCCCCCTCGTTCCATAGCTGCCGGAAGGCCTGTGCCAGAACGTAGAGGTTTTGCGTCGTTGACGGGCCGAAATGGACTTCGTCTTCACCGACGTTGAGGTATGCCGCCAGACGGCGGTACGACTCGTCCATGGCGGCACCGGCTTTTTGCGACGCCGGGTAGTTATAATAGGGTTGCACCTTGGTCTGTGTATAGTAGCGGTTCAGATCGGAAATGACCTGTCGGCACGTATAGGAACCGCCTGCATTTTCAAAAAAGCCCCATCCGGTGAGCGACGGCTCTTCGAATGCCGGAAACTGGCTTCTGATAAATTTTGAATCCAACGGCTTCATCATTTACGCCTCACCCGAAACGCTTTCCGGCCGTCCGATGCCGTGACACGGCGCGCAGGGCCTGTGTCTGCCCGGCGATCAACGCATGGCATCGGCTCCATATTCGTTGGCCAGTTCATGGAGTTGCTGCTGATAGTGCTGATATCGAGGAGATTCCGAATGGCTGTAATTCAAGTTTTTGAAAAGGCCTGTCAAGCGCGTGAAAAAGTCGCGCGCTTGATCCTTGTCCTTAAACCGGTAATTCTTTACGATAAGCCACTGCAATAACTTGAAGCTTTCCTGTTGCCGTTCCCGGGAGACGGAAACATCCACCTCGTCAAAGGCATCTTGCTGCAGATAGACCATATCCAGCATGTTGGCCTTGTGCCATACGATGTAGTCTTCCATGGAGATGCCCTCTTCACCCGTCACCTGCATCATCTGGTTGATGCCATCTCCCCGATGGAGCAGTTCACGCATGGCTTTCACGGCATCGGTCCAATCGCCGCCCAGATTTTCAGAAAACCAGTCTCTTAGCTGGTCCAGATAGCGTGACCAGGAGATGAGCGGATCGATGGCGGGGTAAAAGCGGCGATAGGCGCGCTCCGAAGAAAGCCCCAGGAAGGTCTTGACCGTCGCCAGCGTGGCCTGGGTAACCGGTTCGTCGAAATTGCCGCCGGCCGGCGAAACCGTTCCGATCATGGTCAGGCTGCCGATGGAGTCATCGATGCAGCGAATCACGCCGGCCCGCTCATAGACATTTTTAATGGCGGAATCCAGATAGGCCGGATAGGCTTCCTCTCCCGGAATCTCCTCCATGCGGCCCGAGATTTCCCGCATGGCCTGGGCCCACCGGGAGGTTGAATCCGCAATCACCAGCACATTGTACCCCATCTGGCGGTAATATTCGCCGAGCGTGACCCCGGTATAGATGGAGGACTCACGGGCGGCCACCGGCATGGAGGAGGTGTTGCAGATGATGATCGTCCGGTCCATGAGCGATCCGCCGGTTCGGGGGTCCTGCATCGAGGGGTATTCGG
>JBJKSK010000059.1:0-3995 GCA_046704125.1 Desulfobacterales bacterium
CTCAGGAAGGACACGGCCCTTCGACTGGCGCCGTGGCCCTCCTGGCCGGAATGGCCGGGGCCGCCATCGGCGCGGGGGCGGTAACCGCCAGCAAATTGGGCAAATATGACCAATCGGAAGACGAGCTATCGGGGAAGGAATAGACCATGGGAAGGAGCTGAAGAGACTTGTTGTAATTTTACGAGGGTGGGGGCGTCGTGGCGTCTGCTCTAAGTCCGGTTTCTGCGCTGGCCCGGGATAACAAACCCCGCCTGGTGGATGCCGTGGGCATTCTCTACGATGCCACGGTTTGCATCGGATGCAAGGCGTGCATGACCGCCTGCAAGGAGTACAACCATCTGCCTCCGGATCGGTCCTCACCCAAGAGTTTGTGGAGCGATCCTCGGGACCTGTCGGCAAAAACCTACAACATCGTCAAACTCTACAGAAACGGAACCGGTGCGGTCAAAGACCGGGAAATCAACGGATACAGTTTTATCCGCCGATTTTGCATGCACTGCGTGGACCCGTCTTGTGTGTCTGCCTGCCCGGTGCAGGCGCTGCACAAGGACCCGAAAACCGGAGTGGTCTTGTACAACGAGGCCGCCTGTATCGGCTGCCGGTACTGCCAGGTGGCCTGTCCCTATGACATCCCCAAATTCGAGTGGGATAAGGCCATACCCCAAATCCGGAAATGCCAGATGTGTAATCGCCTGATAGAAAAGGGCAGCTCTCCGGCCTGCTGCCAGCATTGCCCCAACGGCGGCTCTGTTTTTGGCAATGTGCAGGACCTGATCAAAGAGGCCAAGCGCCGCTTGGCCATTACCCCCGGCGAAACCGCGGCTTATCCCCTGCACCGCCTGGATTCCGCCGAAGTCCTCCACCGCGTGGTAAGGCCCTATCAAAAGCATATTTTCGGATTAAAAGACGGAGGCGGCACCCAGGTGATCATGATGGCCGGCGTCCCCTTCGACCGGCTGGGGCTGCCGGATCTGCCGGAAAGGTCCGCGGCCAGCAAGTCTGAAACCATCATGCACACACTCTACAAAGGCATGATCGCACCCTATGCGGCGCTGGCCGGGCTGTTTTACCTGGTCTATAAAAATACCACCAAGCAGGATTCACCCTGAATTCACGGAGGTCGTTATGTCGGGAAAAAATCGCCCTCTCGGGGGAAAAATCGTAACCAAACCCTTTGTGGTTTTGGCCGTACTGGCGGTGGTGGGCGTGGTGCTGATGATCTATCGCTACATCTATGGTCTTGGCGCGGTCACCAATCTAAGCGACGGCTATCCCTGGGGCATCTGGATCACCTACGATGTCTTGGTGGGCACCGCGCTGGGCTGCGGCGGCTATGCGGTAGCGATTCTAGTCTACATCTTAAACCGCTGGGAGTATCACCCTCTGGTGCGCTCGGCGGTGTTAACCAGCGCCTTCGGCTACACGCTGGCCGGAGTGGCCATCTTTTTGGACATCGGGCGCTACTGGAACGGCTACCATCTGTTTCTGCCCTGGTATGCCAATTTCAACTCGGTGTTGGTGGAAGTCGCCCTTTGCATCACCGCCTACGTCGTGGTGCTCTGGCTCGAAGTGGCTCCCGCGGTGCTCGAGGGCCACAGCCAATCCCCCGAAGCCCAGCGCCTGAAAAAGCGGTTGGGCAAATGGCTGCCGGTCCTCGTGGCCCTGGGGGTGTTGTTGCCCACCATGCATCAGTCCTCGTTAGGCGCCATGATGATCATTGCCGGCGGAAAGCTCTCGCCGCTTTGGCAGACGGATCTGCTGCCGCTGTTTTTTCTGCTTTCGGCCCTTGCCATGGGCTTTGCGGTGGTGGTCTTTGAATCCATCCTGTCCTCGGTAGCCTTCAAACGGCCCTTTGAGACCCGTCTGATCGGGCAAATCGGCCGGATCATGGCCTTGGTCATCGGTGCATTCCTGGCGCTTCGCTTTGTCGACCTGACGATTCGCGGACAACTGGGCCTGATTTTCAAGGGCGATCTGAACAGTTCCATGTTCCTGCTGGAAAACTTCTGTTTTATAGCCGCTTTGTTGGTGATGGCCAGACCGGAGTTGGCCGGCAAGGTGCGTTGGCAGTTTGTCGGAGCCAGCCTGATGCTCATAGCCGGAGCCGTCTATCGCTTCAACGTCTATTTGATCGGATATAACCCCGGGCCCGGGTGGCATTATTTCCCCGCCTTGCCGGAAATCATGATCACCATCGGTATCATGTCCATTGAACTAATGGCTTACCTCTATTTCGTGAAACGATACCCCGTGCTGCCCGAACTCGAGCATGCCTAATCTTGGATTAAGGAGAAGCAACTATGGCCAAGAGAATTACCATTGACCCCATTACCCGGATCGAGGGGCATCTGCGAATTGACTGCGAGATAGACGGCGGCAAGGTAGTCAACGCCTGGTCGTCTGGTCAGATGTGGCGGGGCATTGAAATCATTTTACAAGGTCACGATCCCCGGGATGCGCCCACCTATACGCAGCGCCTCTGCGGGGTCTGTACCACGGTGCACGCGCTGGCGTCTTGCCGGACCGTGGAAAACGCCCTCAAACTCGAAGTACCGCTAAATGCCCAGTATATCCGAAACCTCATCATGGCGGCCCACGCGGTGCACGATCACATCGTGCATTTTTATATCCTCTCGGCCGTGGACTGGGTGGACATACCATCGGCCCTGAAAGCCGATCCCAAAAGGGCCGCGGCAATCGGCGCCAGCCTCTCGGATTGGCCTTTGAACAGCTACCAGGAGCTAAAAGCCGTCCAGGAAAAAATCAAATCGCTGGTGGACTCCAAGCAACTGGGCATTTTTGCCAACGGTTATTGGGGGCATCCGGCCATGAAACTTCCCCCGGAAGTCAACCTGCTGGCCGTCTCTCATTATCTGCAGGCCCTGGAATACCAGCGCAAGGTCAACACGATCGTGGCCATTTTGGGCAGCAAGACCCCGCATGTCCAGAACCTGATCGTGGGCGGAGTGTCCAGCGCCATCGACATGGACACCTCATCTGCGCTAAACATGGAACGGCTCTATTACATCAAGACCATCATCGATGAGGTCGGCTCCTTTGTGAAAAATGTCTATGTCCCGGATGTGTGTGCCATCGGGGCCATGTATGCCAACTGGACCCAATACGGGGCAGGCGTGACCAATTACCTGTCGGTGCCCGATATGCCCATGGACACCAAGGGCACGATGTTCAGCCTGCCCGGCGGCTATATCGAAAAGGGCGACTTGAGCACCTTTAAGCCGATCATCGATTTCAACTCCGACTTTTTCCGGCTCGGAGTCAAGGAAAGTGTCAAACATTCCTGGTATGAAAACGATTGGGTGCGCCATCCCTATGACGAGACCACCGATCCCAAGTACACCGATTTCCAGGACAACGGGAAATATTCCTGGGTCAAGTCGCCATCCTTCAACGACCAGCCGGCCCAGGTAGGGCCCTTGGCCAACGTGCTGTGCATGTACGCTGCAGGCCATGGCCCCACCAAAAAATATGTCACGCTGGCTTTGGACACGGTAAGCAAGATCGCCGGTACCAAGGTGGGGCCCGAAGCGCTGCATTCCACTATCGGGCGGCACGCCGCCCGGGCGGTGCGCACCGCCGTGCTCTATGACGAACTCGACATCCAGTGGAAAGCCCTGGTGGACAACATCGCCAAGGGAGACACCCAGACGTGGGCCCCGTTTACCTTTCCCGCCGGGGAGATCCGCGGGTTCGGCTTTCACGAAGCACCCCGGGGCACCCTGTCGCACTGGACGGTCATCGATAAGGGAAAAATCAAAAACTATCAGTGCGTGGTCCCATCCACCTGGAACGCCGGGCCCCGCAACCAGCACGACGCGATGGGACCCTATGAAGCTTCTTTGATGGGAAACCCCGTTGCTGATCCCGAACGGCCTCTGGAAGTGCTCCGGACCGTGCATTCCTTTGATCCCTGCCTGGCGTGCGCCATCCACATGGTGGATGCCAGCGGCAGGCCCATCACCCGGGTCAAGGCC
>JBJKSK010000060.1:0-3158 GCA_046704125.1 Desulfobacterales bacterium
ATCCGCCAGTTGCCCGATCTACTGGGCTTTCCCGGGAAAACCGTCGTCGGGCTGTCCAACCTCTCCACGGGCCGTGGCGATCGGGAAATACGGCTTTGGATCCAGCGCGTCTACCTGGCCATGCTGGCCGCTTCGGGGCTGTCTATGGTGCTGCTCAATGCCCTTTGCCCCGAAACAGTCCGCACGGTCCGGGCCTGTCGATGGCTGCTGGATGAAAGGCCCTTTTCCTGGAAAGAGACTTAAGATCCGGAAAACGGCTTAATGATGAACTCTTACCGGCGGCTGCATACCTCAAGAAAACTCTGGGCTGCCTAGTATCCATGTGGTATTTAAAAACTCTATCTGCGTATGGTTGGGCCAATCCCATTTGGGCGGCCATTTTTTAGCGTGAACACTTCAAAGCAGATTGCCTGCAGTGACGAGGTGGCATATGGCGACTTGGGTTACTGTACTGGTTTCACTTTTCATGATAAGTCTGATGTCCGGATGTGCCGGGATGACCCGCGCTCAACAGCGTATGTCCAGTGGTGGCGCAATAGGAGCTGGATTTGGAGCTGCCATAGGTTCCGTATCGGGAGGAAGTGCCCTGACTGGTGCCGTCGTCGGCGGTGTTGCTGGTGCAGCTGCCGGGGCCATCATCCAGTTGGAAAGAGGGTATTGGTATTGAGAAGTCTTTTACAATCATCGTGCTATTTAAAAAAGCACCATTCCTGGATAACATGGTGTGCGTTTTCTTCTCCTTAATCTTTCCTAAGAATGTTTTTACTTGCCGCAGGCCCGCCATCCATTCTAAGGCCGTCCGGCGCAAGACCAATCCGGGATCGGGCCGGCTCTTCACCCCGCAAATGCTTGCGGGAAATGACCATTTCGCTTTTATTTCTATGAAGAAAGGAAGCTTATGCGATTTTCCATTGCTACCGCCGACCGCTATAAGAATGTATTTGAAGCCTTTGTTGGTGCCGGGTGGGAGCCGGTCAAATTATTCACCGTTCCCGTGAAAAACGAATTCTCCAATAACCGAGCCGTCATTTCCTACGCGGAAACACACAACGCGCCCATTCAGATATCACGCATAACGGAACGTGATTTGATCGAATTGCACAAACGGGGTTGCGATGCCCTGGTTGTAGCCAGTTATGATTGGAAAGTGCCAGATTGGAGTCCTTACCTGAGGTATGCGGTTAATTTTCATCCCTCGCCGTTGCCTTATGGACGCGGCCCATACCCGGTTGTCCGTGCCATCTTGGAGGAATGGGATCATTGGGCGGTAACCTGTCACCGCCTATCGCCTCTGTTCGACAGAGGTCATGTGCTCGCGACGCAAGAATTTGTTCTGTCAAAAAACGAGTGCCACGAAAGCCTTGATCTCAAAATCCAAATGGCGGCAAAAAAGCTGGCTGTGCGCACAGCGGGTCAGTTCGTTCATCTCTGGGAAAATGCCACACCGCAGGAAAACGGCAGCTATTGGCCAAAACCCACTATGGCAGATCGTATCATCGATTTTCAAAAGCCAGTCGATCGCATCCTGCGACAGATTCGTGCGTTTGGACGTGCCGAGACTTTCGCTAAAATCGCGGATACGTGGTTTGTTGTAAAAGGCGCTATAGGCTGGGTTGAAGTCCACCAGGAACCGCCGGGGAAATTAGTGCATGTCTTTAATCGCTCAAGCGTGGTGGCCGCGCTGGATGGTTATGTCGGGTTAATCGACTTTGGCATCGCGCCTCCTCAGATTGTTGCACAAATAAACTCGCCATCCCCACGCGCATAGGGATGGTCCCAAAAGCCTTAACCAGGCTATCTACCGTTTACCTTGTCCCTCAATTTGCCAGAGCACTTGAACGTCACCACCCGCCTCGCCCGCAATATCGCTGCTTTACCAGTGGCAGGATCCCTGCCCCTGCGTTCATTTTTATGCCTCACGCAAAACTTGCCAAAGCCTGAAACCAGAACGTCTTCGCCGGACTCCAGGGTAGATTTGATGAGTTCCAAAGCTGATTGTTCACAGCTTTTTTTCGGATTTTCATCCGACCGTTTTTCTCCGTTTTCGCAAGGCCACGGCCATATGGCGGCAGGGCCATGGGACACCAGGCGGCACCCGCCGCGAGCACCATTTCCAATGGACTGATTTTTTGCTTGACAAATACTACAGCTTAATTTTAACTATTTAATAGCTATCATGTATTCATTATGCCAATGAGCAGGCTATGGTCATCCTGAACATCTGATGGCGGCGGTTCCCCGGCCGATGTCGCGGGCAAGAAAACGGCACGTAAAATGACAGCACACGATAGAAGCAAAGCCCATGAGGTTCCCAGAAATCGGCTATAATCTGAAGATAGTCCCGGCTCGCAGCGGTACCGAGACGGTGTCGACCCATTCCGAGGACAGCCAATCGTATCTGGGAGCGTTGGCAGCCAACGCTAACATTATATGCAACTGAGTACCGCCTTAAGTGGAATCGTTTTTACCCGACAACCTGCCGACTTTCGCCGCCGGTCCATTGCACAGCGCGTCAGCTATCGGCGGCAACCGCATAATCGTCACCACCATCTCGCCTCAGGCCCAGTTACTTCCGTTTTCCATGATTCACGGATTCTGGGCGCCTGAATTGAATCACAGAAAACATAATATTCAACATCTTTATTTTGTGCTATAAATACAGTTCATTAACTTTAGTAACGCTGGCTGAATAAATGTGGTAAACAGGAAACTATATCCTTTTGCGTCAAAGCATACGAAACGCATGCTGGACTTTGGCAAAATACTTACAGGGGCCATAAAATGAAAAAACAGATGCTTTCAGGAAATGAGGCGGTCGCGCTGGGTGCATTTCAAGCCGGTGTAAAGGTAGCAAGCGCCTATCCGGGAACACCAAGCACAGAGATACTGCAAAATTTTGCTACCTATAAGGACGTCTATGCAGAATGGGCGCCCAACGAAAAGGTGGCGCTGGAAGTGGCGATCGGCTCCGCCATGACAGGGGTTCGGACGCTGTTTACGACCAAGCATGTGGGGCTCAACGTGGCGGCGGACCCGCTGATGACCCTTTCCTATACCGGCATTCCCGGGGGCCTCTTGATCGTATGTGCAGATGATCCGGGTATGCACAGCTCCCAAAATGAGCAGGACAACCGCTTTTATGCCAAGTTCGCCAAAAT